>JAUPMA010000010.1 GCA_030836935.1 Pseudomonadota bacterium
GGATGTCGCCATGCAGCGCGTAAACGAAATCGGCAACAGCCGCTGGATGACTCGCAACAATCTGGATGAAAAACTGAAACAGCTGGCAGATGATTTGCAACAGTATCGCCAGTATGTGGTGCAGCTGATTGAAATCAGGCAGGACGTCGAAAAACTGTTTCCGGCTTTTGTTCCCATCAATCAGGTAATGTTGCCCCAGAGCATGCAGTTCAATACCCAGATTGATCTGGCAATTGATGATTTATCCACCCGCCTCAACGAACCGCAAACCCTCAAGGCCTATCACCAGTTTCTGGATATCAAGGATACCTGGAATGACATGATTGGCTCGTTTCGCATGTACGTCGCTTCACGCTCACTGAGTTTGCGCGAGCCATCTGGCGGCAAGGGTCCATATGATGAGGCGATTGCCCATCATTACAAAACACTGACGCATCAACTGGGCCTGATAAACAGGCTGCAGCAGCGGGAAGATTTCGGATTGCAGGCCGAATCAACCATTCAGGAAATCACGGTGATTGCCCGTATCTGGTATCAGGGTTACCAGAAAACCCGCGCCATTTATGCCAGCCGCAACTGGCGCATGGATGAAAGCCTGATGAACCAGAAGTTGCAACCTCTGGGCAGGGGCATCTGGGATAGGCTGGATCAGATTGAACAGATTCTGGCGGATTCGTCACAGGCCGATGTAATGCAAATGTCTGATGTGGCCTCCCAGGTGAACTACACACTCTGGCTGCGTATGTTGCTGGCTGCGGTATTTGTGATTATTGCTTTCCTGGCTTTTGAATACTGGATATTGCGCCCCGTGTCGCGCATAGCGCATGCGCTGAAACTGGAAGCCGAGGGTCACGAAGTGCCGGTTTTGCCCAGGGCCAATACCCGTGAGGCGCGTGAGCTGGTTGAAGCATTTGATCACATGCGCGAACAGGTGCGCATGCGCCAGCTGGAGCTGGAACATCTGGCCTTGCATGACAATCTCACCGGTCTGCCCAACCGGTTGCTACTGCGCCGCAGTCTGATTCGCGAACTGGCGCGCGCCGAGCGTGAAAAGGGAAATTTTGCATTGCTGATGATTGATCTTAACAAGTTCAAGGAAATCAACGACACCCTCGGTCATCACATGGGTGATCGCGTATTGCGCGAAATTGCACCGCGATTCATGGCGGAATTGTCAAAAAGTGATGTGCTGGCACGTCTCGGTGGCGATGAGTTTGCCGTGATGCTGCCAAACAGCGATGCCGATCGCGCCAACGAAATTGCGCAAAAACTGACACGTTCCCTGGAAGCGGATTTCAATATGGATGGCCAGCGCTTGCGGGTTGGCAGCAGCATTGGTGTTGCGCTGTATCCGCAGCATGGAGCCAGTGAACAGGCGTTGCTGCAACGTGCCGATGTAGCCATGTATCTCGCCAAGCACAAAAAACTTGGTTATGTGTTTTACAGCGAGGATCAGGAAGAGCACAGCGTCTGGCAGTTGTCATTCAAGCATGAGTTGCAGCAGTCGATTGAAAATAATCTGCTGGAACTGCATTACCAGCCCAAGGTTGATCTCAAAACCGGAAAAACTTTTGCGCTTGAAGCGCTGTTGCGCTGGAATCATCCGCAACAGGGTAAGGTTCCGGCAGACGAAATTCATTTGCTGGCAGAAAAAACCGGCCTGATTCGTCCGCTGACACAATGGGTGATCAAAACAGCCATCCGGCAGATTGCCGATTTGATGCAGGCTTCGGTAAATATGGCGATATCAGTAAATTTGTCGGTGTGGAATCTGAAAGATCCGCAATTGTGCGAATGCGTTGCCAACAGCCTGCGTGAAAGCAATGTACCCGCCAGCCGTTTGTGTTTTGAAATAACCGAACACGCCATCATGTCGGACGTGGATCGCGCCCTGGATACCATGACGCAGCTGTCAAGGCTGGGCGTGAAATTATCGATTGATGATTTTGGCATGGGCTTTTCTACGATGAGTCAGCTCAAGCGTCTGCCCGTGAATGAATTGAAAGTCGATAAATCATTCATCATGGACATGATCATTGATGAAAGCGACGCCGTTATCGTGCGCTCAACCATCGATCTGGCACATAACCTCGGTATGCAGGTTGTGGCAGAAGGGGTGGAAAGCCAGGAGATTCACGATCTGCTGCAGATTCTGGGCTGCGATGCCGCACAGGGTTATCACATTGCCTATCCCATGCCGGCACAACGGCTGATGATCTGGTTGCAGGAATCCCGCTGGGGACTGGCTGAACAGGCACGGCTGAAGATCGTGCGCTGACGGCGGCCAGATTCACTTCACTGAAAAAGCATGTCACCCTGACATGGGTTTCCCGGTAAAACTGCTAACGGCCGTTTTCAGGTTTGCCGCTTGAGCCTATACTTTCCCGCCTGTCATGCCCGGATTTCGACGCGCTTCGCAGCAAATCACGCATGATGAATCTATGCTTGTTCCCCGAATGAATCCTGGTGGTGATGCTTATGCGCTTGATTACAAAATGGTTGATGGCCGGACTCGTCTGCCTGACGGCGTTTAATGTGCTGGCGGAAGATATAACCCGTGACCAGATCAAGGGTCTGGATGAACAGGTGCAGGATATCAAGAAGGATGTCATTGACCTGACGTCGGAACTGTCACGGCTGGAAGAAAAACTGCTGTTTCCGTCCAGCACCCAGGTGTCGATTTTTATTTCACTTGGCGAAGCCGACAGTTTTCGTCTCGATACCGTGCAGGTTAAACTCGATGACGCCATCGTGGCGCATCATCTTTACAATTTTCGTGAACTGGAAGCCCTGCAAAAAGGTGGCGTGCAAAAAATTTATGTTGGCAATATAAAAACCGGTGATCATGAACTGGTAGTGAGTTTTGCCGGCAAGGCGCCAGCGGGCGGTGATTTGCAGCGCAGCGCCAGTTACAAACTGAACAAGGATGTGGGGCCGAAATTTGTCGAGGTCAGGATTGCCGGCACGGCAAGCAATGCGCAGGAAATTCAATTCAAGGACTGGTGATTCGAATCATGCGTCTTCGCTGGCTAACAGGTTTGAGTGTTCTGATTTTCACCACGGCTGCAATGGCCGATGATGAACTGCGCCAGCCAGTCAGGGATTTATTCTACGGCGAAGCCCTGTTTTATGCCTGGCAGGATGATTATTTTACGGCCATTACCCGACTGGACACCGAACTGGGCCAGTATTACGCACTGGATGAACGGCAACTTGATCCGTTTCATCTGCATATCGAGCAGGCAGAATTTTCTGTAGGCGATCTCGAATTATCCTATCGCATGCATCAGCGTGCCGGTCGCGCCCTCCGTGCGGTGATGGAAAGTCATGTCAGCAAACCTGTCCGTAATGAAGCCGCTTACCGGTTGGCAAAAATTCTTTTTCAGAAAAATGATCCGGTAAATGCGCTGCATATATTGCAGGGCATCGAAGGTGATTTGCCGGAAAAAGTTCGTGTTGACGAAGCTTTTTTGCGCGCGCAGGTTTATATCGCCACCGGAAAATTTTCTGAAGCAGCACAACTGTTACGGGAACTGGAAGACGAAGAAAAACTGGAAGGTTTTTCTGCGTACAATCTTGGTATTGCCCTGCTGCAAAATGGCCAGGACAAGGAAGGTATTATCGAGCTGGACAGGGTTGGGCATATTAACAGTTCTGATCCGGCTGTACTGGCCTTGCGCGACAAGGCCAATCTCATGCTCGGTTATCGCATGCTGGACAACAGCGCGCCACAACTGGCACGCCAGTATCTGGAACGGGTGCGTCTTGACGGACCATTCTCCAATCGCGCCTTGCTGGGTGCGGGCTGGGTAGATGTATCGCTGGGCAATTATCAGCGTGCACTGGTGCCGTGGAGCATGTTGCACAAGCGCAGGCTGACGGATGCATCGGTGCAGGAAGCGTTGCTCGCTGTGCCCTACGCTTATGGCAAGCTGGATGTTTATGGCAAATCTGCTCTGCTCTATGGTCATGCCATGGATGTATTTGGCAATGAAGTGGCGCGTCTGGATGCGTCGATAAAAAGTATTCGTGAAGGCAAATTTGTTCAGGCCATGTTGCGTGAGGATAATGAACGCGATGGCAACTGGCTGGTAAATATCCGCAACTTGCCGGAATCTCCTGAAACTTATTATTTGCTTGAACTGCTTGCCTCGCATGATTTTCAGGAGGCGCTGAAAAATTATCTCGATCTTGCCGAATTGCGCATCAAGACCGCCGACTGGCTGCGCAACCTGGTTGTGTACGAAGAAATGATTGAAATTCGCCGGCGTTATTACACGCCGTTATTACCGCAGGTTGAAAAGGAATTCAAGGCACTGGATTCACTCATCAAACTGCGGCTTGAACAGCGCGAACGCATCAGCCAACGATTACAGGGCATGCTGATTGCGCGCCGTCCGGAATATCTGGCTCTGGCAGAGGAGCGTGCGGCTAGCGACACACTTGCACGCCTGCGAGTGCAGCTGGATGCCAATCCGCAATTGAATACGGATAAAACCAGGGAACGCATTCGCCGCCTGCAGGGCCTGTTGCACTGGCAGGTTAATACCCAGTATGACAAGCGGCTTACAGAAACATACGAACATCTGCGTCTGCTCGATGAACATATTTATAAATTAAACAAAATGTACAGCTCGTTCATTCGCACGCGCCTGGCGGCTACTCAAAGTTATGAAGGTTACGAAATTCCGATTCGCCAGTTACGGACACGTTTGCAGCAAACTGAAACCAGGCTCAATGGCATCATGGCGCGGCAGGGTCGCATGATGGAAGTCATGGCGATCAATGAGCTGGAAAATCGCCGGCAAAAACTTGAGGATTACCAGATCAAGGCGCGTTTTGCACTGGCAGAAAGTTATGACCGTGCCACCAAGAAACAGCAGCAGGAACCGGAGCAGAAGAAGCCATGAAACTGTTTTGCTTCCGTTGCATGAAACCTGTACTGGCTGGTGCAGCCGTGATGTTGCTGCATGGCTGCGCTGTTATCGGGCGACAGGATACGATTGCTGATCTGAACAGCGTAGAACTGGAAATCAGGGAAGAATATGTCGAAGGCAGTCTCGAAAAAGCCATGGAAAGTTACCAGAAATTCCTGCAGGAAACACCGGAAGGCGCACTGACGCCGGAAGCCATCCGTCGTCTGGCTGATTTGAAAATCGAAAAAGAATATGGTTTGCAGCAACCTGGTGTGCCGGGTGTAAAACCGCCATCCATTGATGCGGCCAAACCGGAACTGGCCGGAGCAGAAACGGCTGGCGTTACGCCACCGGCTGATGTGCCAGCGGCGGTTGCCATTACCGCACCGATTGCTGCCATTGTTGCGAAACCGGACAAGCGCAAGGAGAAATTGCCGCCCGCGCAAACCGGTGTTATCGCCAACATCAGTGAATCGCAAAAGGCATTTGAAAAACGCGCAACGCAAAAACAGGATATCAGCAAACTGGCGCAGGAAGGCGATGATGCCGCATTGCCAGAGGCCGGTTTGCAAACAGCAGGTGCCATGGAAGCCATTGAGCTGTATAAAAATCTGCTCGTCAAATATCCCTACTATGAACGCAATGATCAGGTGCTGTATCAATTGTCGCGCGCCTACGAGGAAACCGGGCAGATAGAAAAGGCCATGGTTGTGCTGAATCAGCTGGTCAGGGATTATCCGCGTTCACGTCATTTTGACGAAGCGCAGTTCCGCCGGGCAGAATATTTCTTTACCCGCAAGAAATATCTTGATGCAGAAGAAGCCTATCAGGCGGTTCTGGATATAGGAGTCGGTTCGGTTTTTTACGAGCTCTCGTTATACAAGCAGGGATGGGTATTTTTCAAACAGGAAATGTATGAAGAAGCACTCAATGATTTTATCGGTTTGCTTGATTACAAGATTTCAATCGGTTTTGATTTTGACCACATCGAAAGCCCGATTGAGAGAAAGCGTATTGATGATACTTACCGCGTTATCAGCCTGAGCTTTTCCTATCTTGGCGGCCCGCAATCCATTGTGGATTATTTTGATAAACATGGCGTGCGTGAATATGAAGCCAGTATTTACAGTCATCTTGGAGAATATTATCTGGATACACGGCGTTATGCGGACGCAGCGCAATCCTACAATTTCTTTGTTGAAAGAAATCCGTTGCACAAGGTGGCGCCGCAATTCCATATTCGTGTCATAGAGATTTATCTTGCTGGCGGTTTTCCGAAACTGGTTGTGGATGCCAAGAAAAACTTTGCCAGTAATTATGGTTTGCGCGCAACCTACTGGACTTTTCATGATATCAGCGTCTATCCGGATGTGCTGGCATTCCTGAAATCCAATATTACGGATCTGGCCACTCATTATCATGCCCTGTATCAGGACAAGCGGTTGTTAAAGGAAAAACCGGAAAACTTTAACGAGGCCGCGCACTGGTATCGCGCTTATCTGGAATCATTTCCGGAAGATGCCAGGGCGCCGGTGATGAATTTCCAGCTGGCCGAATTGCTGCTGGAGAACACCGGTTTCCGTGACGCGGCGCTGGAATATGAACGCACTGCATACAATTATCCGGTACACGAAAAATCGGCAGCAGCTGGGTATGCGGCTGTGTTTGCCTATCGCGAACATCTCAAAACGGTTTCCCAGGCCGAACGCATGCTGATCAAGCGTGAAATCATTCGCAGTTCGTTGCAGTTTTCCGATACTTATCCACAGCATGAAAAGGCCGCTCTGGTGATGGTGGCGGCAACAGATGATTTGTATGAACTCAAGGACTATGCGCTGGCTGTCAAGACCGGTCGCAAGATGCTGGAAAATTATCCCGATGCAGAGCCGGTGTTGCGTCGTTCAGCCTGGCTGGCTGTCGCGCATGGTTCATTTGATCTGGCGAATTACCAGGAAGCCGAACAAGGTTATACGCAGGTGCTGGCACTGACTGCGAAGGAAGACGCCAGCCGGGAAAAAATCAATGAGAATCTTGCGGCATCCATATACAAACAGGGTGAGCAGTCGCAGAAACTTGGTGATTACAAACTGGCTGCTGAACATTTTCTGCGTGTCGGCAAGGTTACGCCTGGCGCAAGAATTCGTCCTACAGCCGATTATGATGCAGCGGCTGCGCTGATTTCGCTCAAGGACTGGAAACAGGCGGCGAGCGTGTTGCTGGCATTCCGGCAGAATTTTCCGAAACATGAATTGCAGCCGGAAATCACAAAGAAACTGGCTGTAGTCTACAGGGAAGACAACCAGCATCTGCTGGCCGCAGTGGAATTCGAGCGCGTTGAACGCGAAACAGCCGACGGGGATTTGCGTCGAGAGGCCTTGCTGCTGGCGGCTGAATTGTACGAGAAAGGCGGTGATCAGGATAACGCACTGAAAGTCTATCAGCGATTTGTTGCGGCTTTTCCGGAACCGGTCGATTTTGTTCTCGAA
>JAUPMA010000082.1 GCA_030836935.1 Pseudomonadota bacterium
GATCTTCCTTTGAGCTTTAAGTTTTGTACCTTAGTACTTCAAGACATGTCCCGTTTCTACAGTTGTTTGTTGTCGAGCAAGATGGCTAACAGTTCGGCATGAAAGCTGGCCGGAAAAACCTGTTTAGCTACCGGGTGCAAATCATTGCCAATGCTGGATAGCAAAGGAACGGTCCAGATTTGCGGCGCGTGGCGCCCGGCCTCGCCATGCTGGTTGGCCTGAATCACCGGTGCGACACCCGGGCAAACAAACACCATGGCCTGTTCGGTTTCAAGAATTTCGATGAGCCGGCAGGTTTTGCCTTCGTGCTCAATGCTGTTGCCGATAAACTGGTGGAGTCTGTTGATCATAGGGCTACAATAATCTGTATTGTTTATGTCTGTATTATTATTTCTTTGCGGTTGTAAGATTGGGCACCCACAAAGGGCGCCCCTACATTAATTATTGTGGTTAATCATGAAATGGAAACTGCTTGAACGTCACCCGGCCTACAGTGGCTTTTTCAAGGTGGATGTTTGCCGGGTAAAACATGATCTGTACGCCGGTGGCGAAATCGAGGTGCGGCGCGAGCTGTTTCATCGTGGTGATGCGGTGGCCGTGCTGCTTTATGATCCGGCGCTCGACCGGGTGGTGATGATTGAGCAGTTCCGTATCGGCGCGCTGCATGACCCCGATGGCCCCTGGCTGCTGGAAGTGGTCGCCGGTATGGTTGAGGCGGGTGAATCCGTTACCGATGTGGCGAAACGGGAATGTCTGGAAGAAGCCGGTTTGCAGGTACATGCTTTTGATACCATCCACAGCTTCTATTCCAGTCCTGGCGGATGCTCCGAGCGCATACACCTGCTGTGCGGTCTGGTAGACAGCCACCAGGCAACGGGTCATCACGGTATTCGTCACGAAGGTGAGGACATCCGGGTGCGGGTGCTGGATTACGCCGAAATCGAAACCATGCTGCACAGCCAGCGCATTACCTCGGCCATGCCGATCATCGCCCTGCAATGGTTGCAGCTGAATCGCGAAAGGTTGCGTATCGAAAGCTTTGTTCTGTAGCCTCTTGGCCGCAAACAGCCCGTCATATGACGGATTGATGAACCGCCTTCCCCCATAGAGGGGAGCAATTCATCAACTCATCACATACCGGCCGCAAAATCCTGTCCGGAATTGTGACAATGCTTGGCAATCAACCCTGTGACCGCCTATCATCCTGTTTCTTTCGGACATCAGCGTAGTAGTTAGTAATGCATAAAATCAATAAATTCTTATATACGTTTGCACTGCTTGTTATAGCCAGTGTTTCGTCTGTCCAGGCCGCAGAATCAGCCGCCCCGCGCAGTTCGTATGCCCCTTACCTGATCAGCCCGGGCGATGTGCTGGAAGTATCGGTGTGGAAGGAAGATGGCCTGCAAAAGGAAGTGCTGGTGCGCCCCGATGGCAGCATGAGTTATCCGTTGCTGGGCGAGCTGCAGGCAGGCGGCAAAACCGTAACCCAGTTACAGCAGCAGATTGCCAGCCAGATCAAGCGTTTCATACCTGATCCGGTGGTAACGGTTTCAGTGCTTCGGATCAACAGCAAGATATTTGTCGTTGGCAAGGTCAAACGCCCCGGTGAATTCATCATCACCCAGTATGCCGACGTGATGCAGGCCCTGGCCATGGCGGGTGGTCTTGATCCTTACGCCAAACCCGGCGACATAAAAATACTGCGTCGCGTGGCCGGTGATAAACCTGCACAGTCAGCCGACAGCGGCAAGGAAATCGCCATTGATTTCGAATACGACGATGTATCCAAGGGTAAATCGCTGGAACAAAACATAATTCTGCAAAACGGCGATGTGGTCGTAGTGCCTTGATCCGGATGTTTTCGTGAAAATCTCCCGTTGCCTTTTTGTATTTTTTCTGTTGGCTGTCAGCAGCAGCCGTGTGCTGGCTGCCTGGTCGGTGGAACCTTCGTATTATCTGCGTGCCGAGCATAACGATAATATTTATCTGGCAACGGCCAGTGATGAACTGGCGGTAACTGGCGGGGCGTTCAGCCCGCGCCTGGCCGTGATTATGGAAGAAGAAAACCAGATGTTTACGAGTGATATTGATGTGAAATTTACTCGCTATAGTGATCAGGAGGAACTGGATCGTGATGAGGGTACGATAAATCTGAACTGGCGTCGTGGTACGGAACTGAGCCAGTTTCGTGTATCGGTTAGTTACTTCAGTAAATCCAGTCTTGACCAACGTCTTGATGTCAGTGGTATTACCGATCAGCAGGTCGACGTGCTGAACACAAGCATTAATCCCAGCTGGCTATACCAGTTTGCCGAGCGCTGGTCATTGGAATTTAATCTGTCCTACGCAGATGTCGAATATGATGAGCCAGGAATCGAGGGGTATGATTATTTCAAAGTGGTGAATTTTCTTGATTACACAAATAAATCAGCCGGTATTACTTTGATCCATAATTTCAGTGAACAGGATGATATCAGTTTTACATATTCGGAATCCCGATATGCTGGTAAAAGCACGGGCATGCAATCTGATGGTGTTTTATGCGGCGACCTTTTTACTTGTTTTCTCTATTTTAATCTTCCTTACGATTATGTGGCACAGGCCAGCGAACGCAAACTCGATTACGATTATGATGTTTGGCAAATTGGTTACCAGCACCATTTTGATGATGCCAGCAATTTGACCTTGCAGGCAGGTAGAAACAATACGGCTGTCCAGAGCCTGACATGTTCACATCTATTTGACGGCACTTATATTGAATTTGCAACGATACCATGTGAAGTTACCGAGACCGACCAGTCGAGCCGCTTGTATAACATCATTTACAAGCAAAAAAGCGAGATATCAAGTGTTGATATTTCATTCGGTCGTAATCGTGTCACATCATCTACCGGCGGTTTGGATGAAACCGATACTGCAAAAATTTTCTATAACAGAAATATTACCGAACGGCTTTCATGGTCGCTGGATATCAATCGTGAAAACCGCAAGCCGGATGAGAATACCAATACATTGGAATCCGAAAAATATTCGCGAACCAATGCAACACCTTCAGTGTTTTACAAACTTGACAAAGACTGGTCCATGTCGCTCGGATATCGCTATAGCGATCTGGATTGGGAGATAGATAATTTGCCAAGAGAATCCAGGCTTATTTATCTGAATATGACCTGGCGTGAACCAAAATTATTTTCAACCAACTGATTTTAATTTAACCGATTTATTCAAAGAAGCAGGGTATGGAAGAGCAGGAAAAGACATTACAAGATTATCTGGCGATATTAAGCCGTCGCAAATTCCCCATGCTGGTTACCATGATGGCGGTATTTCTGCTGGGCGTGGTAGTGGCACTGGTGTGGCCGCCTACCTATCGCTCATCAGCCACGATCCTGATTCAGGAACAGGAGATACCCACGGATCTTGTCCGGTCAACTGTAACCAGCTTTGCCACGCAGCGAATTGAAACCATCAAGCAACGTGTAATGACGCGCAGCAACCTCATGCAGATTGTTGAGAAATACA
>JAUPMA010000083.1 GCA_030836935.1 Pseudomonadota bacterium
AATCATACGGCGCGGCAAATCTGTGTTTGCAGCCATTGTTGCTGTATGCTGCGCAAGGTTGAAAACAATGCGTCACGTCACCAATTGGCTGACCGGCGCGAGACAGATATTTTCGGCGTCTGGATTAAGGCCAATGACATTAAAAACAAATCCGGAAATTATCCGCAGTGGCAGCAGTTTCATTCTGCATGACGCGGCGCTGCTGGCAGAACCGGACGACTGTGTATTCAGCACTGGCTGGTTGCAGCAACACGCTATCATTGAATCAACCACTTCCGGTCGCGGTGAATCCTGGTTTGTGAGCTACGGGAACGAATCCGGCCAGAATCTGCAATGGGTATTGCGTCATTACCGGCGTGGCGGAATGGTGGCGAAATTCAACCGGGATTTATACGCAGGCTGGTGTGCCGAACAGACGCGCAGCTGGAAGGAATGGCGACTGTTGCATTACATGCATACACTTGGCCTGCCGGTACCCCGCCCGGTTGCAGCGCGTGCGCACTGGCCATTCGGAAAAATTACCGGTTTGTATCGTGCCGATATTCTGCTGGAGAAAATTCCGCAGAGCAGCACACTGGGCAAGCTGTTACAGCAACAATCCCTGCCGCCTGACTTGTGGCGTAACATCGGCAAATGCCTGAAACTTTTTCATGCGCATCACATTTATCATGCCGACCTGAACGCCAGCAACATTCTCATTGATTTGCACCAAAGAATTTACCTGATTGATTTTGATCGCTGCCGCATTACCGGCAGCAACCAGTTAAAGGCCGGTAACCTGCAAAGATTGCAGCGTTCATTACACAAATTGCAGAACCTGAACAGCGAATTCAATTTTACTGAACAGGACTGGCAGATGCTGCTGCATGGCTACGCCGACAGTACATCGGCATAACTCTCGCCAATCAGTTTCAGATATCGCTCTGCCATATCGCGCTGTTCCTGCATCAGCTGTTGCGCCCTGCGTCCCAGTTCAATTCTCCTGCCGGCATCCGTCAGGCAGGTTTGCAGCACTTCAGCCAGCTCGTCTGTATTCCTTGCTTGCAGACAGGCACGATGTTGCAAAAACAATTCTGTTTCTGCTGCAAAATTGAACATGTGCGGGCCAACAATAATCGCCCTGCCCAGGCGTGCCGGCTCCAGCAAATTCTGTCCGCCACGCGGCACCAGTGAACCACCCATCAGCACCACATCCGCCTGCATCATGAATGACACCAGCTCGCCCAGCGTATCCGCCAGATATATCTGCGTTTCCGGCAAAATGGCATCGCCACGACTGCGCACCGCCACGCGCAGATTCAGTGGCTGCAACTGACGCAGGATCGCATCGCGACGCAACGGATGACGTGGCGCAATTACCAGCAACCGGTTTTGCGTATCCAGTGTTTGCCACAGTTTTGCCAGCTGCCATTCTTCATCTGCATGCGTTGATGCCGCCAGAATATAAGGCCGGCCGGTAAAATTCACCGGCGATTCCTGCCGCTGATTATTCACCGCTGAAAATTTCAGATTACCCACAACCTTTACCTTTCCCGCATCTGCACCCAGCCCGATATAAGCATCGGCATCTTCACGGGTACGGCACAGTACCTGCGATACCTGATGCAATGCCATTGAATACATCTGTTTCACCCAGTCATTTGCATTGCGGGTTTTGTGCGACAAACGCGCGTTGATAATAACCAGCGGAACATTCTGCTGCTGGCACTGGCGATACAGCTCCGGCCACAATTCGGTTTCCATTATCAAAGCCAGGCGCGGCCTGATGCGATGAAAGAATCGTGACACAGCCATAACCGTATCCATCGGCAAGAAAACATGCCGGGTATTACGCAACGCCTGCTTCGCCACAATCTGTGCGCCGGTGACTGTATTGGTGGTGATGACAAAATGCAAACCGGGATACTGTTGCGCAAACTGCTGATGCAACGGCAACCATGTATTGACTTCGCCTACCGATGCGCAATGAACCCACACCGGCGCTGTTGATTGCACAGGAAAATCATAACCAAGACGCTGGCTGAAATAACGCAGATTCTTTTCGCGCCAGGCAACCCGTAACGTATAAAAGAACCACAACGGCCAGAGCAGGATATTCAGGATTCTGTAAGTCATGAGTAAATAGCCGAAGCGCCCGGTGGCCGGCGCTTGTAGCGTTTATGCACCCACAAGTATTGATCGGGGTTTTGCATAATCATGTTTTCAAGCACGGTATTGATGCGACGCGCATCCTGCACGGCATCACCCGCCGGAAAATTTTCCAGTGCCGGCAACACTGTCAACTTATAACCGGCACCACCTGGCAGGCGCCGGATAAAATACGGCACTACCGGCGCGCCGGAAATACTGGCAAACCGCGCCGGTGCTGTCAGCGCCGTGGCATCGACGCCAAAAAACGGAACAAACACCAGATCCTTGCCACCAAAATCCTGATCCGGTGCATACCAGGCTGCATAACCTTTTTTCAGTCCCTTGATCATGGCCATCGGTTTGTGGTGATCGACTATAGCCCGGTACAAACGGCCACGGTGATAACGCATGAAAGCATCAAACAGTTTGTTGTGCGCGCGTTTGTACATCACCATGAACGGCACATGATGATTCAGCACCGGGCCGCCGATTTCCAGACAAGTGAAATGCGCCGTCAGAATAATCACACCCTTGCCCCGTGACTGCGCCTGTTCCAGGTTTTGCAGGCCTTCAATTTCACATTGTGTCAGTAATTTTTTGTCTTGCCACCACGACAATCCAACCTCGAATGCCGCGATGCCGATATTGCGGAAACACAATTTGTTGCGCCGCTGGATTTCTTCCACATCGGCCTGCGGAAATGCAAAACGCAAATTGATTTCACCGATACGGCGACGCGATGGCAAGGAATAATAAATCATCATGCCGAATACAGAACCGATCCGTTCAAGCCAGACCAGCGGCAGACTGGTGACGACACGCATCAGCGCGATAGCCAGCCAGGTTGGCCAGTAACGAGGCGCAAGATAATCTTTTACATTGACGGCTCTGATGAATGCCACAAATAAACCCTGACTGAATATTGCATTAAGGCCAGCTGATGTTTCGCCAGCAACCGGATTTACTACAACAAGACTTTCTCAATTCCGCCATTTTTCACAGCCGCCGTAAACTGCTGCTGCCAGTCAGCGCCCAGTTTGTGTCGCGCCAGTTCAACCACAATGTAATCCACTGCCAGACCACTGTCTTCCGCATAACGCTTAAGACCCTGCTGGCAGGCGGGACAGGATGTCAGCATTTTTACATTGCCCTGTACAGCCTTATCCTGGCCCGTCAGCTGATGAATATCTTTTTGCAGTTCATGCAGTTTGCGAAACTTCACCTGTGCCGCCACATCCGGACGTGAAATGGCAAAAGTGCCAGCTTCACCACAACAGCGATCGGATAATTTCACATCCCTGCCCACCAGCGTCGATGCCACTTTTAGCGGATTATATTGTTTCATCGGCGAATGACAGGGTTCGTGATACAGATATTGCACACCATTCTCGTCTTCCATTTTCACGCCCTTTTCCAGCAGGTACTCATGTATGTCGAGCAACCGGCAACCGGGAAATATCTGTTCAAACTGATACTGCATCAATTGATCCATGCAGGTGCCGCATGACACCACAACCGTTTTGATATCGAGATAATTTAATGTATTGGCCATGCGATGAAACAGCACACGATTGGCGGTGGTAATTTTCCGGCCTTTTTCAATATCGCCGGAAGCCGTTTGCGGATAACCGCAACACAAATAACCTGGTGGCAATACAGTCTGGATTCCAAGTTCATATAACCAGGCCAGTGTGGCCTGACCGATTTCACTGAACAACCGTTCCGAACCGCAACCGGGAAAATAAAATACGGCTTCGGAATGCGTATCGGTTTTTGCCGGATTGCGCAAAATCGGAATCGTCTTGCTGTCTTCAACACCCAGTGTGGCGCGCAAGGTTTGCATCGGCACACCGGCTGGCATGGGTTTGGAAAAAAATTGCACAATCTGCTCACGCACAACCGGCTTGCCTGTCGTGGAAGCAGGTCTCCGGGTATTTGATAAAACACCCGGCAGCCATTTCAGCGCTGCATGCGCAAAACGCTGGCCCGCATAACCCGCCTGAATCAGACCGGCACGCATGAATTTGATGGTGTTAGGTTTGGTGACGTTAAGAAATGCCATCGACATGCGCGTGCCGATATGGCTGCGGCGTTTCCCATACATTTTCAGAATATGGCGCATCCTGATGGTGACATCGCCGAAGTCAATATCCACCGGACACGGCGCCAGACAACGATGGCAAATGGTGCAATGATCGGCGAGATCATTCATTTCCTCGAAATGCCGCACCGAAATACCGCGCCGGGTTTGCTCTTCGTACAAAAATGCCTCGGTAATCAGACCGGAAGCGAGAATTTTATTGCGCGGCGAATACAGTAAATTGGCTGACGGCACATGCGTGGTGCATTTCGGTTTGCATTTACCGCAACGCAAGCAATGCGCAACCATGTCATTCAGTTCGCCCAGCTCGCTTTCTTCCAGAATAATCGCTTCCTGTTTTAGCAAGCGCAGTGATGGCGTGTAAGCACGTTCAATGCCACCGGTTTGAGCCTGCAATTTTCCGCGATTGAATCGCTGCTGCGGATCAACCTGCTGCTTGTAACGCGCAAAGGCTTCAATCGCCTGCGGCTCAAGATACTGGAACTTGGTAATACCAATGCCATGTTCGCCGGAAATCACGCCGCCAAGTTCCACAGCCAGTTGCATGATCCGGTCAACAATGCGCTCTGCCTGTTGCATCATGGTGTAATCATTGGAGTTGACAGGAATATTGGTATGCACATTGCCATCACCCGCATGCATGTGCAACGCAACAAATAACCGGCTCGATAAAATTTCCGCATGCACGGCATCGAGTTTTGACTGGATGGCAATCATGTCGTGGCCACTGAATATCTGTTTCAGCGGTTTTTCGATTTCCCCGCGATAGGACACGCGGATATCGCGGCGCAACAATGCACTAATCAGTGTATCGCCGGCACGAATTTTATTCTGTTCCGCAGAACGCAGCAGAGACTGATGTTGTGTTACTGCATCATCAAGAGACTCCAGCAGCCCGCGCCAGCGTTCACGCACACTGGCTACCGTTTCCTGCGCATTGTCAAAACGCGCTTCCAGAATATGGCCGCTCTCGGCATCCATATCTACAAATTGTTTGCGACTCTGCTGCAGACATTCTTCAATGCCATCCAGCATTTTCAACTTGTTAAAAATGGACTGTTCAATATTGATGCGCTCTATGCCCTCGGAATATTCCGCAAGGCGATGCAGCGGAATCACCACATCTTCGTTGATCTTGAATGCATTGGTGTGCGCTGCAATGGCTGCGGTACGCGCTCGCTCTGCCCAGAACTTCTTGCGTGCTTCCTCACTCACCGCAATAAAACCTTCGGCATGGCGCGCATTGGCCAGATGTACAACATGGGAAGCGGCCGCCGCCACCTGTTTGTCATCGTGACCCACTATATCCGCCACCAGCAACATTTTTGGCATGCCGCCGCGTGAAGCCTTCGGGCTGTATTTCACTGCCTTGATGTAACGCTCATCAAGATGCTCCAGTCCTGATAACAAAACATCCGGATTTTTATCAAGATAATTTTTGATTTCGACGATAGCCGGCACCGATTCGTGCAAATCCGTGCCATAAAATTCCAGGCACACGGTGCGAATACACGGCGGCATGCGGTGCAACACAAATACCGCTGAAGTGATCAGGCCGTCACAACCTTCTTTTTGTACGCCCGGCAAACCGCCAAGAAATTTGTCAGTAACATCCTTGCCCAGACCTTCCTTGCGCAGGGATTTGCCCGCAAAAATCAGAACCTGCGCCTCGCCTATCGGCGTTTTCTTTTTGGCATCCTGTCGGGTGACACGAAAGGTTACTTTTTCCGGCTCGTGAATCTTGCCCAT
>JAUPMA010000084.1 GCA_030836935.1 Pseudomonadota bacterium
TGCCAAGGCGAAATGCACAGGGATGTGCGTTTTAGCATGGATAAGCCCGGATGGCGCATCCATGCGGCCTTGAAGCAAAACCGCCTCTGCGAGGGAAGCCCGAAGGGCCAACGCGACCGGGGTGTATTTCTTTGGTTACTTTCTTTGTACAAGCAAAGAAAGTAACTCGCCCGCAGGCGAAAAAGGGATTCGCAGAATAAGAAGATATTTCAGTAAACTGAAAACTTCTCTTATAAAAAATTTGTCACTTCTTCAATTGACTCACATCCCGCACTGCCCCACGCGCCGCACTCGTCGTCATCGCCGCATATGCCTTCAATGCATTACTCACCACACGTTCGCGATGCGCCGGCTGCCACGCCTTGTCCCCTTTGGCCATCATCGCTGCACGGCGTTTGTTTAATTCAGCATCACTCACCGCTAAATGAATTTTGCGATTGGGGATATCGATTTCAATCTTGTCACCATTTTCCACCAGCGCAATATTGCCGCCTTCCGCTGCTTCCGGTGATGCATGGCCAATCGATAAACCGGAGGTGCCGCCGGAAAAGCGGCCATCGGTTAACAATGCGCAAACCTTGCCTAATTCCTTCGATTTCAAATACGACGTGGGATACAGCATTTCCTGCATGCCGGGGCCGCCTTTCGGGCCTTCGTAGCGAATCACCACCACGTCACCTGCCTTGACTTCATCCGCGAGAATGCCAGCCACGGCATCATCCTGTGATTCATAAATTTTTGCGTTGCCGGTGAATTTGAGAATGCTCGCGTCCACACCGGCAGTTTTTACTATGCAACCCTGTTCTGCAATGTTGCCGTAGAGTACGGCCAATCCGCCATCCTGCGAATAGGCGTGCGCTTTATCACGAATACAACCGTTGGCGCGATCCGTGTCCAGACTCCAGCGTTTGTTTTGCGAAAACGCCTGCTGCGTTGGCACATTACCGGGCGCGGCGGAGAAACGGTGTTTTGCGGTTTCGTTTTTGGTAATCGCAATATCCCAGTTATTCAATGCGTCGTTGATAGATTTGCTATGGACAGTGGAAACATCGGTGTGCAACAAACCGGCGCGCGCGAGTTCACCGAGTATGCCCATCACGCCACCGGCGCGGTGCACATCTTCCATGTGATATTTCTGCGTGCTCGGTGCCACCTTGCACAGATTCGGCACGCGGCGCGAAAGACGATCAATGTCATTCATGGTGAATTTGATTCCACCCTCCTCAGCCGCCGCCAGCAAATGCAACACGGTATTAGTTGAACCGCCCATGGCAATGTCGAGACTCATGGCGTTCTCGAATGCCTTGAAACTGGCAATGCTGCGCGGCAGCAGCGACAGGTCATTTTGTTCGTAGTGGCGTCGGGTGATGTCGACTATCAAACGACCGGCTTCGAGGAATAATTCTTTTCTGTCGGCGTGCGTGGCCAGTAGTGAACCGTTGCCCGGCAGCGACAAACCCAGTGCTTCAGTCAAACAGTTCATGGAATTGGCGGTAAACATGCCGGAGCAGGAACCGCAGGTGGGGCAGGCCGAACGTTCAACCAGTGCGACATCGGCATCGCTTTCCCTGCCATCGGCAGCCATCACCATGGCATCCACCAGATCCAGTTTTGCGTCCACGCCATGCACTTTCGCCTTGCCCGATTCCATCGGCCCGCCGGAGACAAATACCGCCGGAATATTCAGCCGCATCGCCGCCATCAGCATGCCGGGAGTAATTTTGTCGCAATTGGAAATGCACACCATGGCATCAGCGCAGTGCGCGTTCACCATATATTCCACGGCGTCCGCAATCAGCTCGCGCGAGGGCAGCGAATACAGCATGCCGCCATGACCCATGGCTATGCCGTCGTCCACCGCAATGGTGTTGAATTCTTTCGCAATGCCGCCGGCGGCTTCCACTTCGCGTGCCACCAGCTGGCCCATATCTTTCAGGTGTACATGGCCGGGAACAAACTGGGTGAAGGAATTGACGATGGCAATAATCGGTTTGCCAAAATCGCCTTCCTTGATGCCGGTAGCGCGCCACAGGGCGCGGGCGCCGGCCATGTTGCGGCCGTGGGTGGTGGTGCGGGAACGGTAGGCAGGCATGATGCTCTCGGGTGTTTATTCAGTGAAAAGCTATTGTATGTGAGTACACGGATTGCTTAAAGGCACTAATCGGCGGGCAATAAAAAAGGGGCTGTATCCGCCGCCCCTTTTTTTATTTACCGCCCGGGCAAATCAGACCTTCAATTTTGAAACCACATGTTTCAGTTCTTCCGCCACATTACGCAGCTCTTCACTGGCCCTGGCGGTTTGATTGGATGATTCGGATGTGCGTTCCGCAGCGCTACTGATATTAACAATGTTGCGGTTAATTTCTTCGGCCACGGCGTTTTGCTCTTCCGCCGCACTGGCAATCAATGCATTCATATCGTTGATGCTGGTGACGGATTTGGTAATGCTGGTCAGCACTTCTCCGGCCCTGGCTGCGGTATCACGTGTGGTATCGGCCTGCGAACGGCTTTGCATCATGGCAGACACCGCTTCCTGTGCGCCGGCTTGCAAACGCTGAATCATGCTCTGGATTTCGGCAGTGGATTTTTGAGTGCGTTGTGCCAGTACCCGCACTTCATCCGCCACCACCGCAAAACCACGGCCCTGCTCGCCGGCACGCGCCGCTTCAATCGCAGCATTCAGTGCCAGCAGATTGGTTTGTTCGGCGATGCTGCGAATCACATCCAGCACCGAGCCGATTTCGTTGGAATTTTTATCCAGTTCATGAATGACATCTGCCGCACGCTCCACCTTCTGCACCAGTGATGCAATGGCGCGTATGGCGTCATTCACCACGGCCTGACCCGTATTCACTTCGTTATTGGCCGTATTGGCCGATTCGGCCGCCAGCTGTGCATTTTGCGCCACTTCATGCACGGTGGCCGTCATTTCATTCATGGCCGTCGCTACCTGATCGGTTTCATTACGCTGGCTCATCATGGCCTGATTGGACTGCTCGGTGATATGTGCCATTTCTTCTGCCGAGGCGGAAACCCGAAAAACAGACTGGTTGATACTTTTAACAATATCGCCCATGTCCTGCTGAAGCTTGGCCGCACTGGCAGCTACCTGACCAACTTCATCACCGGAGTGAACCCTGATCTTGTGCGTGAAATCACCATTGGCCAGGCGATTCAAATCTTCCACCAGTTCCCTGGCCGGTGCAGAAATACTGTTTTTTACCATCCAGAACACCACAACCACAGCAATCACCATGCAAACCACCACTTCCACGGTTACGGACAGGTAGCGCGCATTCACTTGTGTCTTGATAACATCAATGGGAATAGAAACCGACATGACGCCGCGCATATCGCCTACTTTCCAGTCTTTTTTCGGTGACGCCGGATGGTTATTGTGGCAGTTAATACAACTTTCACTAACCATGATGTCCGCCTTGGCAAGCCGGAATACAGACGCACCGTCGCGCCATTCAATACGATGAAATTCGCCCGCCGGATTGGCTTCCAGCCAGTTCAGGGCATCCTGTTCAAAAGCATCCTGGCGTGTTTCCTCCGCTGTGCGGAAACTAAAGGGATAGCGTGAATAGAGACGCATTTCATTACCCGATTTATCGGCATCCGCCAGTGCTGCAATCAGGGTGGCCGGCAAAGGAATCTTGTCCGGCTGACCCTTGAAGTCGTGACTGATGATCAAACCTTTAGCCGCCGCTTTCGACACAATTTCCCTGGCATAAAACATACGCGCATTCGCCGCTGCATTCAGCGAAGCGCGCGCAGCCTCCAGACCAGACTGCTCCAGAACAAACTCCCTCAATGCCAAGGCATTCCATACCAGCACCCCAACGAGCAGCGCGCAGGCCATGCCCATTGCCAACATAAATCGTGCCATCAATGAATTGCCGAACATCTTATCCCCCGTTATCCCAGCAGATAAATCCTGTTTCGTGTTTTGGCTTATCTTGAAGAGAAGTTATAAATTCAGAACGTCATACAAAAAGCATGCGCCGCCATGACTCCCCCAAACAAATGAATTGCCTGATATGGAGTGGCATCCTGCTATAGAGTCATTTTTGAATATATAGCAGAGAAAAAATCCGTTAGAGTACGCAGCCATGACCCTGACCGAACTCCGCTACATTGTTGCCGTTGCCCAGCACCAGCATTTTGGCCGGGCCGCAGAAGCCTGCCATGTCAGCCAGCCAACACTGAGCGTCGGCATTAAAAAACTCGAGGAAGAACTGGGCGTTGAATTGTTTGAACGCAGCGTGCGCAACGATTTGCGCATCACTCCGGTTGGTGAAAGCATCATCGAACAGGCGCAACGCGTACTGGAACAGGCGGCAATGATCAAACAGCTGGCCAGCCGTCGCAGCGATCCGCTGTCCGGCCCGTTACGGCTTGGCGCCATTTACACCATTGCGCCGTATTTGTTGCCGCAACTGATTCCGCGCATTCATCGCCGCGCACCGGAAATGCCGTTGCTGATCGAGGAAAATTTTACCGCCGTGCTCAGCGAACAGCTCAAGCAGGGCAAGGTGGACGTGATCATCATCGCCCTGCCATTTGATGAACCGGGAATTGTCACCCGCGCGCTCTACGATGAACCATTCATGGTGGCCACGCCAAAAAATCATCCCTGGGCGCTGAGATATAAAACCAGTGGCAAAAACATCGAGACCGCCGAACTCGCCTCACAGGATTTGCTACTGCTCGGCCCCGGCCACTGTTTTCGCGACCAGGTATTGCAAACCTGTCCGATGTGCCAGACTTCCAGCAGCCTGCAACAGGGTCTGGCCGGCACCTCACTGGAAACCATACGTCACATGGTCGCTACCGGCACCGGCATTACCGTACTGCCTTCCAGCTCCGGACGCGGCACCAACAGCAATTTGCTGAGTTTTATCCCTTTCAAGACACCGGCGCCCATGCGCCGCGTGGCACTGGCCTGGCGCAAAAGCTTTACCCGGCCGGAAGCGGTTGAAGCGCTACGCAATGAAATTCTGAAATGCAAACTGGATGATGTGGTAATGCTGGAAGACGAGAACATCCGGTTTTAAAGAAAATGAAAACGCAAATGAACGCAAATGAACGCGAATTAAAAACCCAAAATATAGTTTTCGTTCCCACGCAGCCGTCATCATCCGCACGGGCAAATGAAACCGGCCCAAAATCTGGAAGAAGGAGCAAGTGGCAAGTGACAAGTTGCAAGGTAAAACTTTTACTTGCCACTTCGCACTTGCCACTTGCTACTTGTGTATGAATCAACCCGACTTCCACACCATGCTGCAACAACTCATCGCCACGCCGTCGGTGAGCTGCATCACGCCCGAATTCGATCAGCCGAACCTGCCGGTAATTCACCTGCTCGCAGGCTGGTTGCGCGATAGCGGTTTTGCGGTGGAAATCATGCCGGTGAATGAACGCAAGGCGAATCTGATTGCGCGGCTTGGCAGTGCCACCGACGACGGCGGACTGGTGCTGGCCGGTCACACCGATACCGTGCCTTTTGATGCGGATCGCTGGCATTTTGATCCATTCAGATTAAGCGAACACAACAACCGTTTTTATGGACTCGGCACATCCGACATGAAATCGTTTTTTGCATTTGCCATTGCCGCCGCCATGAGCTTCAGCAAAAACGAATATAAAAAACCGCTGACCATTCTCGCCACCGCCGATGAAGAAACCTCCATGGATGGCGCCAAAGCCTTGCTCGCCGCCGGCAAACCGCGTGCAGCGCACGCCATTATTGGTGAGCCCACCGGTTTAAAACCCATACGCGGCCACAAGGGTGTACTGATGGAAGCGGTGCGCATTACCGGGCTGGCCGGACATTCGAGCAATCCCGCACTCGGCCACAATGCACTCGAAGCCATGCACATTGCGATAGGCGAAATCCTGCGCTGGCGTGATGAATTGCAACAGCGTTATCGCAACGCCGCGTTTGATGTGCCGGTGCCGACGCTGAATCTGGGCCACATTCACGGCGGCGATAATCCCAACCGCATCTGCGGTGCCTGCGAACTGCATATTGATATCCGCCCGCTGCCGGGCATGTCACTGGACGAACTGCGCCATGAAATGAACCAGCGACTGCAACGGGTGATGCCTGCCAGCGGATTTACGCTGCAAACCTTTCCGCTGTTTTGCGGCATTCCGGCCACCGAAACCCCGGCGCAATCTGCTATTGTTCAGGCGGCAGAAAAATTGACCGGCGCAACCGCTGCCAATGTAGCGTTTGGCACCGAAGCGCCGTTTCTGAACCAGCTCGGCATGAACACAATTATTCTTGGCCCCGGTGATATTGCCCAGGCGCACCAGCCAGATGAATACATAGACATGGCACGTATACAGCCAACTCTGGATTTATTGCGAAAATTTATTTATGAATTTTGTATTAAGTAGCAAGGAACAAGTGGCAAGTTGCAAGTAACAGCTTTTCCTTGCTACTTGACCCTTGCTACTTACAACTCGACCACTTACTTAACAAACAGGTAACCACTTGGACACAACAACACAATACGTTAACTGGTTCAGATCTTCATCGCCCTACATCCACAATCACCGTGGCCGCACCTTCGTCATTTACATCGGCGGTGAAACCGTTGAACACGCCAGCTTCAGTAATCTGGTGCACGACATTGCATTGCTGAACAGCCTCGGTGTTCGACTGGTGCTGGTGCAGGGTGCGCGGCCGCAAATCGAACGCCAGTTGCAGGCGATGAATCTTGTTTCACACTGTGAACAGGGCTGGCGCGTTACCGGCAGCGATTGTTTGCGCGGCGTTGAACAGGCTGTTGGACAGTTGCGTTTACATACCGAAAGTCTGTTATCACGCGGTCTGGTCAATACGCCCATGGCCGGTGCCGCACTGCGTGTCGTGTCCGGCAATTTCGTGGTAGCCAAGCCCTATGGCATTCGTAACGGTATTGATTTCGGCCACACCGGTGAAGTGCGGCGCATTGAAGCGGACGCCATCAACCAGCAATTGCAGCTGGGCCACATTGTGCTGTTGTCACCGATGGGGTTTTCACTCACCGGCGAGAATTTTAATTGCCGTGCCGAAGACATTGCCACCGCCACCGCCATTGCATTGAAAGCCGACAAGATTATTTTCTTCATGGATGCCGTGGGCGTGCGCGACCACAACCATGATTTACTGGCACAACTCAATCTTCACCAGGCCGAAAGAATATTGCAGCACGACGGCAATGACGCCATTACAAAACTGCATTTGCAAAGCGCACTGCATGCCTGCAAAAACGGTGTGCGCCGCGCGCATCTGATCAGCCATAACACCGATGGCGCGCTGTTGCTCGAATTATTCACCCGCGATGGCGGCGGCACACTGGTCACCAGCGAACGTTACGAAGGCCTGCGCGAAGCCACCATTAATGATGTCGGCGGCATTCTGGAACTGATTGCGCCACTGGAAGCAGACGGCACACTGGTGCGGCGTTCACGCGAACAACTGGAACTGGAAATCCGCCAGTTCAGCGTGATTGAACGCGACGGCATGATCATCGCTTGCGCCGCACTTTACCCCTACGAAGGCAAGGTAGCAGAGCTCGCCTGCCTCGCCGTGCACGAAAATTATCGCAAACAGGGACGTGGTGAAGAACTGCTGCTACACCTTGAAAACCTGTGCCGCAATCGCGATCTCGAGAAATTATTTATTCTTACCACCCGCACCACGCACTGGTTTCTGGAACGCGGTTTTGTTGAAGTCAGCATTGATGCCCTGCCGGTTGAACGGCGCACGCTTTACAACATGCAGAGAAATTCGAAGGTTTTTTGCAAGACATTGTGAAAAGCACACCGTCATCCTGCTTTCTTCATGCCAGTGAACGCCAACTGTTTTTGGTGAAATATTCAGGTTAAACACCTACATTTTGACGGGACTGCGTACGCGCGTAACAAAAAACAATAATACCGCTGCGCTTACAATCGCCGGCCCCGCAGGCGCATCCCATTGCCATGAAGCGAACAAACCCAGTGCAATGGAAAAAACACCAAACAGAAATGCCAGCAGCGCCATGCTCTCAGGTGATCCGGCAAAACGCTGGGCGCTGGCAGCAGGGATGATGAGCAGGGCGGTGATCAGTAACACGCCAACTATTTTCATGGCGACTGCAACTACCAGCACCATCAGCAGCATGAAAAAAAATCGCATGCGTTCAACCGCTACGCCTTCGCTGCGCGCAAGTTCTTCATGCACGGCAATGGATAATAACGATGGCCACATTTTCAGCAGCGCAATAACTGAAAAAATAACTACTGCAAGCATCCACGCCAGATCCTGATTATTTACGGCAAGAATATCGCCAAACAAATAGGCCATTAAATCAACGCGCAAACCCTGTTCGCGCAACGTGGCAAGCATGATCAGGCCAATGGCCAGACCGGCATGCGCAAGTATGCCTAATAATGTATCAGTGGAAATATCGGATTTGCGTTGCAGCATTACCAGCAAAACGCTGATCGATAACCCGGTGGCGAGTACACCAAGCCAGGGCGCAATATGCAGCATGAGACCCAGCGCTGTGCCAAGCAGTGCTGCATGTGAAAGTGTGTCGCCAAAATACGCCATGCGCCGCCACACCACCATGCAACCCATGGGAGCCGCGATCAGCATGACAATCAGTCCGGCAAGCAGGGCGCGTAAAATGAAATCATCCATGATCATGATTGTGTCCGCAGTTGTGATGACCGTCTGCAATGATGGCACCATGCAAATCGTGGCGGTGATCATGATGATGGGTGTACACCGCCATGCCTTCAAGTGCACCGCCAAACAGTTTCAGGTATTCGGGATGGCGGCTCACGGCTTCGGGATGACCAGTGCAGCAGATATGTGTATTGAGACACAGCACATGGTCCGTAGCTGCCATGACGAGATGCAAATCATGTGACACCATCAGCACACCACAACCCAGTTCGGTGCGAATACTGGCAATCAGTTGATACAGTTGTTGCTGGCCATTGATATCAACTCCTTGCGCAGGTTCATCCAGCACCAGTAAATCCGGTTTGCGCAACAGCGCGCGCGCCAGTAACACGCGCTGGAATTCGCCGCCGGAAACAGACTGCAAGGGCTTGTGCAACAGCGGCTGAATACCGCTGCGCTGGCAGACAGCATGCAATTCCGCATCAGCCACCTTGCCGGCCAGCAGCAAAAAACGTTTGACACTCAGTGGCAGCACCGCTTCTACATGCAGACGTTGCGGCATATAACCAACGCACAAACCGGCTCGGCGCCAGATGCTGCCGCTGTCCGCCGGCTGCAACCCAAGCAACAGACGTATCAGGGATGTTTTACCGGAACCGTTTGGCCCTACCAGAGTAACAATTTCGCCGGCACTGACCTGTACATCCACATGATCAAGAACGGCTCGGCCACCCAGGTGCAGGCAAAGTTGCGATGCGAATATCAGCAGGTTGGTTGCAGGTTCGGTCATGAAAAATCAGTATGCAGTCGGAAATGAAAAACGTGTAAAATTCGCAGCAAACGATAACACAGAACCTGCGGCGCATTACATGAAACATGATTCTTTTGCAGTCATTTTTATTGCCATCATCCTGATCCTGAAATCCGGCGTTGCCGCCGCTGCCACACCGCAGATTCTGGTAACCTTAAAGCCACTGCATTCACTGGTGAGTGGCCTCAGCCATGGCATCAGCCAACCATCACTGTTACTAGACGACATGCAATCACCACATGATTACCAGCTAAAACCTTCCGATCGTCGCCTGCTTGCATCGGCCAATATTATTATTTACGCCAGCGATAACATCGAAAGCTTTATGCAACCCCTGAGCAGCAGCCTGGGCTCACGCCAGCTGATTGCACTGGATACATTGCCGGGAATGCCATTGTTACCTGCACGCAGCACAGACGCCGATCACCACGACAATCATCGGGCTGATTATGATGGCCACATCTGGTTATCGCCGCTGAACGCCCGCATCATTGTGCAACAACTGGCGGAAATGCTGGTGCAATATGATCCAGCCAATCGTAATAAATATTTCAGCAATCGCGACCATCTGTTACAAAGACTGAATACCCTTGAAAAGAAAATTGACCAGCAACTGTTGCCGGTTCGCAATCAGCCCTTCCTGCAATTTCACGACGCACTGCAATATTTTGAACGCGACTTTTCACTTAACCATGGCGTAACCGTTACCAGCGGCGCAGAACATGCGCCCGGCGCACGGCATATACGCGCATTGCAACAACAAATACGCGAGAAGAAAATAAATTGTTTTTTATACGAACCGCCGCAAGCGCCAAAATTGCTGGAGACACTTGATGTAAACCGCTCTGCAAAAAAACAGGCACTGGAAATTCACGGCAGCCAGATAACGGCTGGCGGCGATCTATACTTCAGCTTGCTTGAAAACATTGCCGGCCAGATACACGAATGCTTGCAGCCGTAACAGGACCAATTCATGATAAGAAAAGATTACCGTCTGGCCATCGGGAATGCCTGGGTACAACTTCAGCGCATGCATGCAGAAGACCGGAGCGCAGTGGACGGAACACGTTACCCGGTTTACAACATCAGTCGCGGCGGCCTGCGTTTCTCCGGTAATGAAACTTTCGAGGCGCAAGAACGCATTAAAGTCATCCTGCATTTACCCAACAACACCGAACACCATTCACTTGGCCGCATCTGCTATTGCGAGCCGGATACAGAAAACCAGGCAGTCACCTATTACGGCGTGAGTTTTCTTGACAACTTTCTGGACATGGCACCGTTTCAGGATGCACCCACTCTTCCCTGACCTGACAGCTTGTTGAAAAACTCAAAATCAAAAGAGTTGATGCAAAGCCGCGAAGACGCAAAGAAAGCAAATACCGGGTAAAAACAAAAACCATACGCAATCAGAGCGCGTTTAAGCCCGGTTGCTGCCATACCGGCACCCTCCTGCCAGACTTCTTATTCTTCGCGTGATGCACATGGATGTGCGAATGCCGCGAACGCAGGAGCGTGAGAGCGGCCTTTGCGGCTTCGCGTCAGATCTTTTCTATCCCATTTGGGCGTTTTTCAACAAGCTGTTAAGGAAGCTCTGGTCAAGTTCAAAGCTGTCGTTCCTGCGAAAGCAGGAACCCAGTAAAACAAGCATTTTGGATTCCCGCTTTCGCGGGAATGACGACTTAATCAAATGTTCCTTGATCGTTAACGCAACACCATTTCAACACGGCGATTTTTTGCGCGCCCCGCTACGGCAGTGTTGTTTGACATCGGCGAAAAAGGCCCCACGCCTTCACCTGTCAGCCGTTCGCGTTTGATGCCATGCTGTTTAATCAAGGCTTCCACCCCTGC
>JAUPMA010000011.1 GCA_030836935.1 Pseudomonadota bacterium
AAGTGGCAGATGGCGCCGCTTTTACAAAACGTAAATCGGTTGCGTTGGCATTATCAATGAGTGTGGCCGCGCCATTGATGGAAATGGTGGCAGAGTCCAGAAACTCGCCGGGGCCGGGTGTGTTGCCGGAACGATTTTGCGCATGATTTGTTGAAGTGGTTAATGCAGAACCGGGATAAAATATAAGGAAGGCGACGCGATCACTGAGTAAATTACCATTGCTGTCATAAACACTCAGCCAGTTGTCGTCAATAACATTCGGGTTGCCATCGTTGTTGGAAACAACATTGGCATTGATCTGATTATTCAAGCCATTGTAATTATGCTGAACAAGATTTGGCGAAACGACATAGTGCAAGTTGTATGTGCTTTGATTCAGGTCCAGTGAAATATCCAACCGTGTACAACCACCTGCTGCGCCTGGTGCCAGTGTCTGTTCACTGTAAGGTAAACGTCCAAGAGTTAATGCCAAATTATTGGTAACTGGATTGGAGCCACTGCAATCGGCACCACCATCAAATATACCATCATCATCAGAACGATCCGGATAAACCAGCATGCCGGGCAGCACGTTGTTGGTTACAGCAATACTGATAATCGCATCCCGCGCCTTTGCCAGCAGGGTATTCGCATCCTCCTGTCGTTCCAGCTCATCGCCATTACGGCCCATCCTGCTCATTACAACCAGGCTGACAGTAAGAATGAGTATCACTGCAAGCATGATCAAGGCGCCGCCGCGCTGTTTTCCGGGCGTAGCTGAATCGGGGTAATAGTTCATGGCTGTTTCACCGGGGGCTGCGTTGCAGCCTGGTTAGTATCACTTTCTCCAGTTTGCACATCTGCCTTATTTTCGTCAGCACCTTTGGTCACAGGTGCAGCTACTTTTGTCCTGTAACTTTCCACCACCTTGCCACTTTCCTGTTGCCACACCTGGCCGGGTTTGAGGCGCACGGTCTGGCCGCTGATGGTTACACTGGCGCCGCGCAAAGCCTGGGGCTGGCTGCCAACACGGACATTGTCGTCGATAACGTTGTTGTTCAAGGTACTTTGACCGTTAATCCAGGCAACATTCCTGCCTTTCTCGCGTTGCATGATGCCTTGCATTTCGACATTGAGCGGCGAGGTGCGGATGCTGTTTTCGGTAGCGGGCATTTCGACGCCGCTGGTATTGCCGGTCATGCGGTCGCGTAATGCATCGAGCTGGGCGCGCTCGTAGCGGGTGGTGAACATGCGGTCGAGGTCGCGGATGGCGGGTTGGGTGGTATCAGCAAATGAGGGTTGCGAGATAAGAGAAAAGAAAAGTCCGCAAATGAACGCCAATTGCGCAGCTCTTGCGCCCGCTGTATTCGCACATCCATGTGCATCACGCAAATAAAACGCAGTGCAAAGTTTGAATTTTAAAGTGGCAAGGAAAGAAGCCTTTAAACTTTTTACTTTAAACCGTAAGCTCATCTGGCTCATATTTCTTCGCCTCCATCCTGCATCATGCCATCCGGAGCAATAGGCTCTCCATTTTCATCATATTGCGGTTCAATGATTTCATCCAGTGTGTACCAGTACAAATCGCAATTACCGTTCAAACTGCTGGTGATCTCACTGCCCGAGGTTGGTGTGCCTTCGTGTTTTAGTGTGCAGCTTTTTATGCCGTAGAGTCCCTGTGCACGGCTGTCGAGATCGGCAAACAGATTATACAAATCACCTTCGTGAAGCAGATTCATGTCAAGGCGCATCTTGCTTATGTATACCGTAATGCCGGTAATATCTTCCGGCAATGTGGCTGTGGCACGTTGATCAAGAGTAAATTTTACCGAAGGTATGGCGTGTCGCGTGCTGGATTGCTGAATGGTTTCAACCCAGTTGATGCGTTGTTCCTCACCCAGCACATTGCCTGTTTTCAGCGCATTGAATCGTTGCTGATATTGTTCGAGCAGTAATTTCTGGTTGCTGGCAGTCTGCAGGCGAATGCTGGCCTGGCGTTGCTGGTTGCTGGCCTGCTGCCATTGTGTATAGCTTTGCTGGTGTATGAATAGCAGCGTGCCACCCAGGGTTAATGCAAACAGCAAAGCCGCAATGAATATGTGTATCTCGCGCCTGATTTTTTGCCAGTCAATCATGCCGTTTTTCCTTTCATGGTTACGGACAAGATAAATTCACCGGCTTCCGGCAGGGATTCTGCAGCGGCCTTGCTGCCGGCTTCCAGGGTCAGGCGGCCACTGGAGCGCGTATCGACCGGTAATTTTTTAATTTGTACATTCTGTATCTGTTTGTCTTCACGCAAATGTTCGGCCAGCTGATTTACCTGATTGACGGCATCGCGAATGTTGTCTGCCGATACTGGTACGCGCCCCTTGATGGTAGCCTGATGCAACAGGGTTGCAGATTGCAGATGTACCGGCACGAGTGTATTGAGTTCGCCATCTTCACTGGCAGTTGCCACAATCTGCCATTCAATTTCTGCAATGCGCAATAAATTGAAACGGTTGCTGCTGAAAATCCTGCTCAGGCGTGTCATGAAATGTTGCGGTGATATTTGTTTGCTGGCTGCAATTTTTTCCGCCAGATCAACACTCGCTTTCATCAAACCGGTTTGTGCCAGTACCGGTTCCAGCTTTTGCAGTTGTTTTTGATACTGGCTGTTGATGCTGGCTGTTTGCCGGCCAAATTCCCGGCTTTCTGCCTGCATGCGCTGCGAATCAAAATACAGCCAGCTGGCGAGCAGCAAACTGCCGAGTGTTAATGCCGCCGCCAGTCCGAGCAGTGCCTTGCCGGCAAGATAGCGGTTGTAAATAGAAAAATCTGCCGTGCCGCCATAATGGCCGCGCGTGACATGATCGTCGCTGCACAGTTGTGCAAAAATGCCGTTGCCATAAGGTCCGGTAATGCCTTGTGATGCGACTTTCTTTTCGATGTCGCGGGTGCGGTGCACGGTAATGTTGCGCAAATGCGCGCTGACGCACGTGGTCTGTACAGATTCAAAAAATTCTTCCGGCGCAATAATGTGAATGCTGATGGCTTCATCAAAACCGATGCTGCGTTTGTTGGCAAGAAAGCGTGCTGTCTGCTCGATTTGTTCGGAAATGAAATGACCGTAATCCGTGCCTTCCAGATTGATGGTGGTGGAGCGGCTGGAAACCAGCCTGCCATTTTTGAAGTGACTCAGGCGAATATTGGATGACACTTGTTGTGAAATAAGAAATACATTGCCGTTGCCAGCGTTCAGCCGCGACAATATTTTTGTGCTTAATAATGGCAGTGACCAGATGCCGCGAACCGGTACATCGGCGTCGGCAATCTGCTTCAGCCAGGGTTTGAGCATGTCGGGATTGGTGAGTGCAGCAAACAGCACGCGATCATCGCGGCGGCCCGATGATTCACGCCCCTGGAATTCATGCCAGACATAGTGGCCGGAGTTGCGGAAAAACCGTTCGATCTGCCGTTGCACCAGCGCCTTGCGATCAGAGCCATAGGCATGCGGCAGGGTTTCAATGCGAAAATCTTCTTCGATTACATCGACCAGGATGCGGCTCGGCACCGGTGGCGTTTTTTTCAGGTAATGACTGAATTCCTCGCGACCGGCTTCTGTCGGATCAAAATAATAATTGCCGGCAAACTTGCCGTTAATCCAGTGAAAAACGGTGAGGCGATATCCGGAGTAGTAGAACAGTCGTTTCATAATTGCAGATTGGAAATCATGTCGTAAATAGGCAGCAGCACCGAGGCCATGATCCAGCCCATGATGCCGCCAAGTACCACGGTCATCGCCGGGCCAATTGCCGGTTCGAGTTTTTCAATGGCTTCTTTCACTTCACGATTATAGAAGTAACTGATGTTGCGCAGGGCGGTGTCGAGCCCGCCGGTGTTTTCGCCAATGCGGATCATGCGTATTACCAGTGGCGGGAACAGGGCGACGGATTTGAAACTGTCGGAAATGGAACCGCCATCGGCAATTTTATCAATGACTGTCTGTATGGCCTGGCTGAGTTTTGTGTTGTCCACCAGTTCGCGGCCAATGCGCAAACTTTCCAGAACGGTAATGCCGGAGGCGTACATCATTGCCATGTAGTTGGCAAAACGCGCCAGTTTTATTTTTAACAGCAGTGGTCCGAACAACCAGACGCGCAGTTTGAGTCCATCAACCTGCAAACGGATTTTCGGATCATTTCTGGCCGCCAGTTTAATTGCAAAGTATGCAACAACAGGCAGTGAAAAAAGCAGATACCAGTAAGCTACGACAAAATCGGAAGTAGCAATGAGTGCCAGTGTGTACCACGGAATGTCACCACCCATTTCGCGGATGAAAGGAATCAGCTGCGGCACCAGATACCACATGAGAAATGTCACCACGGCCAGCACCACAGTGCCGACCAGCGCCGGATAAATCATTACTTTTTGCGTGTGCGAAATCAGCTCATCCTGCCATTTCAGGGTTTCAGCCAGATCATGCAACACATCCGGCAGGCGTCCGCTTTCCTCGCCTACCTTGACCAGGGTGACAAAAACGTTATCGAATACCGATGAATGCACAGCCAGAGCCTGCGACAGTGTTTTGCCGCCCTGAATCTCATCAAGCACGGCTGCAATAATGGCCTTGAAGCGGGCATGCGTTGTGCTGTCGCGCAAATCGGTCAGACCCTCCAGGATTGGTACGCCGGCGCGCGTGAGCTGTTCCATCTGGAATGCAAAATTGATGATGTCCTGGCGCGTAATGCCGCTGCGCGAAAATTTGATTCTGGCCACGCCGCGCACCGGCTTGCAGGTGATGAGATCCAGTCCCATGCCGGTCAGGCGCTGTTCGAGATCGAGCGCATTTTCCGCCTCGATAATATCGCTGCGCATCTGGCCCTGGCTGTCAACGGCTTTGTATTTAAATGTTGTGGCCATAATTCAGTAAAAAGCTTAAAGGTTAAAGCAGAAAGGAAAAGTGGTTCCTTTGTACTTTAAACTTTGTACTTTAAGCTGCTTCATAATCTATCCGTTAAATCAATTACGCGGCTGATTTCATCCAGGCTGGTAATGCCATCCAGCACGCGCACCGTGGCATCGTCGGCGAGTGTTCTGAAACCGGTATTTTTGGTGTGGCGGCGCAGTTCGCCCAGTGTCGCCTTGCGCGCAATCAGTTCATCCAGTTCGGGATCCATGCGCAGCACTTCAATAACCGATAACCGTCCCTTGTAGCCGGTGTTGTTGCACTTTTCGCAACCCGTGGCGTCGTGCAGCGTGACTTCGGTTTCTTCGGCCAGTCCCAGCAATTTTTTTTCGATGGCTTCAGCCGTGCGCGGCTGTTTGCAGTGGGTGCAGAGCTTGCGCACCAGACGCTGGCCGAGAACGCCGATGATGTTGCCGCTCATGATGTCGGGCAGTACGCCGATATCGAGCAATCGCGGAATGGCGCCAATGGCGGAATTGGTGTGCAGGGTGGAGTACACCTGGTGGCCGGTCATGGCGGCGCGCAATGCCATTTCAGCGGTGTCGCTGTCGCGGATTTCACCGACCAGAATCACGTCCGGGTCCTGCCGCATCATGGAACGGATGCCGTTGGCAAAATCCATGCGTGCCACTTCATTGAGTGAAGTCTGGCGAATCATGTCCATGGGATATTCCACCGGGTCTTCCAGCGTCATGATGTTGATGGCTTCGGACTTGATGTAATTGAGCATCGAATACAGCGTGGTGGTTTTGCCGGAACCGGTGGGGCCGGTAACCAGAATAATGCCTTCGGGGCGCGCCATCATCAGCTTGAGTGTGGCCAGCGAGGTTTCGTGAATGCCGAGATTATCCAGCGGCACAATACCCTTGGCGCGGTCGAGTACACGCAGCACAATGTTTTCGCCGTGTGTGGTGGGCTGCGCCGAAACACGGAAATCCACCTGCCGGCCACGGATTTGCAGATTGATGCGGCCATCCTGCGGCGAGCGGGTTTCTGCAATATTCATTTTTGACATTACCTTGAGGCGCACCACAATCGCCGACCAGTAATGCTTGTGCAGGCTGCGAACCTGGCGGCAGACGCCATCAATGCGGTAACGCAGGCGCAGGAATGACTGTTCCGGTTCAAAGTGAATATCGGACGCGCCTTTTTTTACGGCATCGGCCAGTATCGCATCGACCAGGCGCACCAGCGGCTGGCTGTATTCGGAGCCTTCGGCTTCGAGGCTGCGGTAATCGACTTCGCCGGTTTCGATTTCGTGCAGGATGCCGTCGACTGATAACTCATAGCCGTAAAACTGGTCGATGGCCTGGCGGATTTCGCCTTCGCCCGCCAGCAGCGGCCGCAGTTCGATGCGGCGGCCTACGGTGGCGCGCACGCGGTCAATCACCACCAGGTTGTACACATCGCTCATGGCCAGATCGAGGGTGTTGGTCTCGGCATCAAAATTCAGCGGCAACACCAAGTAGCGGCTGGCAATGTCCTTGGGAATGAGCTTGATGGCTTCGGCATCGGGCACCGCTGTGGTGAGGTCGACGCTTTCCCTGCCCAGCATTTCGCCGAGCGCATCACGCATGATGGCTTCGGTAACGAAGCCCAGTGCAATGAGTGATTCACCCAGCGGCTTGCCGGTTTTTTTCTGCTCGATGAGTGCAATCTGTACCTGATCCCTGGTGATCAGCCCGCGATCCACCAGCTCTTCGCCGAGGCGTTTCTTTTTGGCGCGAAGCGCGGCGCCAATGTCGGTAATTTGCTGTTCAGCCATGGATGCGTCTCACTTGACTGAATCCGGCAGACGCGCAATCTGCCCGATGCGGGTCTGCAGATCGGCGGTGACAAAACTGCCACGACGGGTTTCAGCCAGTTGCAGGGCTTTCTGGTAATAGCGGCTGGCGGCCTTGTACTGGCCCAGCCGGTCGAGGCTCACTGCCAGGTTGCAGGCGTAATCGGCATTGCTGCTGTCAGCGGAAAAAGCGCTGAAATAAGCCTGCTGCGCCTCGGCCCAGCGGGTCTGGCTGGCGTAAACCGAGCCCAGCGCAAAATACAGATGTGCCGCATCGGGCTGTTCGCGCAGCATGAACTTGAGCTGGCTTTCATCGCGGGTGTCGGCATCAACCGAACTCAGGCCGGCGCGTGCCAGGCTGTCCTTGGGATCGAGTACCAGCAGTTGCTGGTATTTCTGCCGGGCCAATTCAAACTGCTGCTGTTTTACGGCCACGGCGGCGGCACCGAGCAGGCCATCGCGGTTGTCGGCTTCCCGTTGCAGCACCTGGGTGTACAGTCGGCTGGCGCCATCGTAATCGGCGGCCTGGAATTTCTCGTATGCCTGGTCGAGCAAAACTGCGACCGGATCAGCGCGAGTGGTTTTGCTGAATTGCAGCGGCGCGGCGGCTGGCTCACTGGCCGGCGCGGTGACGGCGGTAGCGGCGCGGCGCGGTGTGGCTGTGCGTGGTGCCTGCGGTACAGCAGC
>JAUPMA010000085.1 GCA_030836935.1 Pseudomonadota bacterium
AGGTGAATTTGAACCGGTATTTTACAGGACTTGTTGTTACAGCGTGCTGTTCTCGTAGGGTGGGCACCGCCCACCAATCAGCGGTGGGCGGTGCCCACCCAGCATTCTTAGGGGTAAAAGATTTAGTCCGCAAATGAACGCAAATGAACGCGAATAAGGCTAAAAACGCTTTTTCCCATTTGCGTGTATTTGCGTTCATTTGCGGACTTTTGCTTTTAATCAATATGTCGCGGGCATGGCCTGCTCCAACAGGATTCAGGATCTATGTGTCATTATCCCGCTATATTACTGTCATAAATCTTTCACACATGCGTAATTTAATAAGCCGCATCTGAATGTTCGGGGTCAATTAATGAGCGCAAAAACAGTTCTGGTTGTAGAGGATGATCGTGATATCCGCGAAATGCTGGTGTTTTCCCTGCAACGCGCTGGCTATTCAGTAGTGGAAACCGAGAGTGCCGAGCAGGCCATGGACAAGCTTGGCGTACTGCTGCCGGAAATTGTGCTGGTGGACTGGATGCTGCCGGGTATGGAAGGGCCGGAACTGGTGCGGCGCATCCGCAAGGATGAGCTGACGATGAATATTCCGGTGATCCTGTTAACGGCGCGCGGTGAGGAGGCTGATAAATTGCGCGGCTTTGATACCGGCGCCGATGACTACATCACCAAACCGTTTTCACCCAAGGAGCTGCTGGCGCGGATGAAGGCCCTGCTGCGCCGCAGCAGCAATGATGAAGGTGGTTTGTTGCAGGTGCGTGACCTCAGCCTGGACATTACGGCGCATCGTTTGCTGGTAGCCAATGAATCGGTGGACGTTGGTCCGACTGAATTCAAGCTGCTGGAATTCTTTATTCGTCATCAGGATCGTGTCTACAGCCGCGAGCAGCTGCTGGATATGGTATGGGGACGCAATGTGTATGTTGAAGAACGCACTGTGGATGTACATATCCTGCGTTTGCGCAAACTGCTGGCGCCTTATGGCTATGATAAGCTGGTGCAGACGGTGCGTGGTGCGGGCTACCGTTTTTCGGTTAAATAAGCGGCAAGAACGAAGTAGCAAGTAGCCGGTAAAAGTATTTACTTGCTACCCTGTTATAAAATCGTCTCTCCAAATTTGAATACGCGGAATTCTTCATGTTCAATCCCTGGTCCAGTGAATTCTGGCGGCTAGTGTTTTATGTGGTCACGGCCTGGCTGCTGGGTTTGATATTCGGCTGGCCGGTGTGGGGGTTGGTTGCCGGTCTGTCATTTTATATAGTTACCCTGGCGCAACGTTTTCACCGTTTTGAAACCTGGGCCAATCAGGGAGTGAGTGAGCCGGAAGAATTTGGCGGCATTCTTGAGGATATTGCCTTTCGTTTTTACCGCATTCGCATGCGTAGCCGCCGTCGCAAAAAACGTCTTACCGAACTGCTGCGCCGCTGGCAGCATTCATCCAGCGCCTTGCCCGATGCTACTGTGTTGCTGGAAAAGAACGGTGACATTCTCTGGTTCAATCGCACTGCTTCCGCCATGCTCGGCCTCAAGCCCAATGATCAGGGACGCAACATCGGCAACCTGATCCGTCATCCGCGTTTCATTTATTACATCAATCAGCCGGAACACCCTGAGCCGCTGGAAATAGCTTCACCACGGGATATTTCACGCATTCTGAGTATTCGCATTGTGCCGTATGGCGGTGTGGGCGGTGAAACCGGACAGTTGCTGATGCTGGTGAGTGATGTCACGCATATTCAACGCCTGATGACCATGCGCCGCGATTTTATTGCCAATGTGTCACATGAATTACGCACGCCGCTGACGGTGATCATGGGTTATCTCGAAACCCTGAAAGATGACGAAATGTTTGACGCCGCCACGATGAAAGAATATCTGGCGCGAATTGAAGCACCGGCGCAACGCATGAAAACACTGGTCGAGGATTTGCTGATGCTGTCGAGTCTCGACACCGGCGCGCCGCCGAGTCCGGAACTGAGTGCCATTGTGCGTGTGTCACCGCTGGTGAAAAGCATTCTGGCCGAGGCCGAGCAGCTGAGCCAGGGACAACATGATTTTGTGATTGAACTGGATGACAGTATCCAAATTCGCGGTGTGGAAAAAGAACTGCACAGCGCGTTTGGCAACCTGATTACCAATGCCGTGCGTTATACGCCAGCCGGCACCACCATTACCGTGAGCTGGCAGCCCGGCGGCGATGGCGCCAAACTCTGCGTGCGGGATAACGGGCCGGGCATTTCACCGGAACATCTGCCGCGGCTCACCGAGCGTTTTTATCGAGTGGATGTCGGTCGCTCGCGTTCCAGTGGCGGCACCGGCCTGGGACTGGCGATTGTGAAGCAGGTGTTGCGCCGTCACGATGCCGAGCTGACGATTGTCAGCCAGGTGGGTGCAGGTTCCGAATTCTGCTGCCTGTTCAATCATGCCAGGTTGCAGGTTGAAAAAAAGTTGCAAGTAGCAAGGTAAAGCCTTTCCTTGCTACTTCGTCCTTGCAACTTGCTACTCTTTGTCACAATTCAATCACTGTTTATTCACATAACTGTAACAATCCGGTTACATACTGCGCTCCAGTCAAACCAAGAGGAGAAACCCTGATGCAATTCAAGCGTCTGTTACTGATCACCAGCCTGGCGGCTGGCATGTTCGTCGGCACGGCTCAAGCCGAAGATACTGTCGATGCAAAATTACCTGAATACAAAGCGGTGAGCGGCGTATCCGGCAACCTGTCCAGCGTCGGTTCCGACACCCTGGCTAACCTGATGACTTTCTGGGCTGAAGAATACAAGCGCCAGTACCCCAACGTGAACATCCAGATTCAGGCGGCCGGTTCATCTACCGCGCCACCGGCACTGACTGAAGGCACCTCCAATCTCGGCCCGATGAGCCGCAAGATGAAAGACAATGAAATTGAAGCCTTCGAAAAGAAATTCGGTTACAAGCCAACCGGTATTCGCGTAGCCATCGATGCACTGGCTGTGTATGTACACAAGGACAACCCGATCAAGAGCCTGTCCATGCAACAGGTG
>JAUPMA010000012.1 GCA_030836935.1 Pseudomonadota bacterium
CTCGCCTTTGGCAATTTTGCAGAAAATGCAGTCAGTCATTTTTATGTCCTGCGAGCGGTTTTTTTCGATTAATGCAGAGGGCCTGCATCATAGCATCAGACATATTCGTCGATAATGCCTGACACCTGCACGGCGCGATTCTGGTCGACAACAATGGCTTCGTTATCACGAAAAGTCTGCATGGCCGATTGCAGGCTGAATCGGCGCGGCTGGTCGGTAAAACCGGATGCGGTGTTACTGTCCGAACTGAAACGATTGGCTGAATTATTGAGATGGCTGTAGGTATTTTCACTGGCGGTGAGCACTTCGCCAGTAACCACACGCTCGGTCTCACGCGGGGGTTCGCGACGCCCGGCGGATTCAGGAGCGGGTTGCTCGGCGCGCCGGTTACGAGGCGGCTGGACATAATCGCCGAGCAAGGGCGACGCCAGGCTGGTGAGGGCAAGTTCAGTCATTTGTTGCACCGTGCAACGGAAGTTCAGTGATTATAGCCAGCGTTCCCGCCCCTGCCTCATTCAAATGTGCGAGAGGCTATACCGGTTAGCGGATGACGCGGCGGCCGGAAAACGCATGTGCCAGGGTGCCGCCATCTATATATTCCAGCTCGCCGCCCAGCGGTATACCGTGCGCCAAACGTGTGGCCTGAATACCGTAATCCGCCGCCATACCGGAGATGTAATGAGCCGTGGTTTCGCCTTCGACGGTGGGATTGGTGGCGAGAATGATTTCTGTGATGCCGCCCGCTTTTAATCGTGCCTCGAGTTTATCCAGCCCCAGCTCGGCCGGGCCGATGCCATCCAGCGGTGACAAATGCCCCATGAGCACAAAATACTTGCCGCGAAAGCCGGTGGCCTGTTCGATCGCCAGCACATCCACCGGCGTTTCCACCACGCAGAGCAAGCTGTCATCACGGCGGGTGTCACTGCAAATGGCGCAGACTTCATGTTCACTCAAGGTACGGCACTGGCTGCAATGACCGATATGCTCCACCGCAGACTGCAAGGCTTCAGCCAGCCGCAAAGCGCCCTGCCGGTTACGTTCCAGTAAATAAAACGCCATGCGCTGCGCCGACTTGGGGCCGACGCCGGGCAAGCAACGCAGCGCCTCCATCAATTGCATTAAAAGTAGCGACTGTGTCATCAGTGTCAGATAAAACTTTAAAACCGTTGTAGATGCGCGTTACTGCGGGCTCCTTGCCCTTCGCCCTTTGGGCCAGCTTTGCTGTTCAAAATCGTTCCAGGCGATTTTGTCAGGCGCACAGCAGGTTGGATGCGTCAAAAAAAGTGCGCCTGAAGGCGCACCTACAAAACCTCAGATCAGAACGGCAATTTCAAACCGCCAGGCAAATTCAAACCGGCGGTGAGGCCCGACATTTTTTCCGACGTGGTTTGTTCGATGCGGCGCACGGCATCATTCACCGCCGCCGCCAGCAAATCTTCCAGCATGTCCTTGTCGTCTTTCATTAACGAATCGTCAACGGATACACGGCGCACTTCGTGACGGCCATTCATCAGCACTTTCACCATACCGCCGCCGCTCTGCCCTTCCACTTCCATATTCGCCAGTTCTTCCTGCGCTTTCTGCATGTCGGCCTGCATTTTCTGCGCTTGCTTCATCAAATTACCGATATTGCCTTTCATGTTTGTCTCCCGATTTTCAAATGCTTGTCAGAATATGTGGTACCCAACCGAAAGTTGTAGGGCGGATAAGTGCAACGCATCCGCCGATTATTTTTGGTGGATGCGCTGGGCTTATCCACCCTGCTTTACCCTCAACGTAACCTGAATATATTCAGGCCCAATAATCATTCAACCGTGCGTATCGAATTCGGCACCAGCTCGGCACCAAAATTATCTTTCAATGCCTGCACCAGCGGATCCTGTGCAATGGATTGCTGTGCCACCTGCTGTTTTTCTGCCACATTGCGTTGTCGGGTTTGCGCAGGTGTTTCGGTTTCTGTCTTGCCTACATCAATCTGCAAACGGATTTTTTCACCCAGCCAGTTGCTTAACAGTTCCTGCAATTTGTTTTGCATGGGAACATTCAGCAAATTCTTGTGTTCAGGATTCAGCAACAGTTGCATTTCATTGCCGCTGTAATGCTGCAAAACGCAATTTATCGCGAGTTGCTGCACCATGCCGCCAGGCTTGATGGCTTCAATCATGCCCTGCCAGTCGCCACTGAATGATGGTTTTACAGCAACCGCATTGGCTGGCGGTGCAATTGCCGCAGACGCCACGTTTTGTGCCGCCGGATTTTCCTGCGTCTTTACAACGGATGCCGCAACTGGCCGCGCAGTTTCCGCCACCGGACGAAACGCCAGCATACGCAGCAACACCATTTCAAAACCACTGCGTGCATCGGGTGCCAGCGGCAAATCACGGCGACCGATCAAACCGATCTGGTAATACAGTTGCAAATCTTCGGCTGAAATCTGTTTGGCCAGATTCAGCAACACATCGCGTTCCACCAGATGATCCGTCAAGGCATCCGGTGCCCACTGGCTGAGTGACAACTGATGCAGAAGTGACAGCAAGTCAGCCAGCGCATCCTGATAATCCGGCGTCATTTCGGACAAAGCCGCCACTTCTTTCATCACCGCCGCCGCATCACTGGCAATCAGGGATTTCAATATGGCAATAATGCGATCACGTGATACCGTTCCCAGCATCGCCTGCACTTCAGCCGCATTGAGTTTGCCGGCGCCGTAGGCAATGGCCTGATCCAGCAAACTCAGGGCATCACGCATCGAGCCATCCGCTGCATGCGCCAGCAACTGCACGGCTTGCACATCCGATGCGATCTTTTCCTGCTGCAAAATGTGCTGAATCTGTTTGCTGATCAAGTCCACCGGCATGCGCTTCAGATTGAATTGCAGGCAGCGCGACAAAATGGTGGCCGGCAGTTTTTGCGGATCGGTCGTGGCCAGCAAGAATTTCACATGTGGCGGCGGTTCTTCCAGTGTTTTCAGCAACGCATTGAAACTGTGGCCGGAAAGCATATGCACTTCGTCGATGAGGTACACCTTGTAACGGCCGCGCGTCGGTGCGTATTGCACATTTTCCAGCAACTCGCGCGTGTCTTCGACCCGGGTGCGCGAGGCAGCATCCACTTCAATCAGGTCAATAAACCGGCCTTCCGCAATTTCACGGCAGGCAGAACATTCACCACAGGGTTTGGAAGTGACACCGGTTTCGCAATTCAGCGATTTGGCAAAAATACGCGCCACTGTGGTTTTGCCAACACCGCGGGTACCGGTAAACAGGTAGGCATGATGCAGCCGCTGTTCATCCAATGCATTGATCAGCGCGCGCAGCACATGCTCCTGCCCCACCATTTCGGTGAAGTTGCCGGGACGCCATTTGCGTGCAAGTACCTGATAGCTCATGGAAAGAATTGCCTGAAGAAACGCCCGGTTAAACAGTACATGCAACCCTGCCCTCACCCTCTTCTCGCTCCGCGAGAGGTACCTCCCTCGGCAACCGCTCCCGGCGTTGCCCTGCATCCTTGCAATCGTCTCCCCAAATGGGAGAGGGTATGCAGGTGTCGCTGCGCGACATTCATGCCGTACCAGCCCTCACCTTCCACTGGCTTCGCCAGTGGCGCCTCCCACTCCCCACATGGGAGAGGGTATGCAGGAGACGCTGCGCGACATTCATAAG
>JAUPMA010000013.1 GCA_030836935.1 Pseudomonadota bacterium
CATCCATGCACGTAATTTAAACCTGTGCACACATCTTATTGTTGGTTTGCCCGGCGAGGATTTTTCGCACAACATGATTACACTGGATCGTGTACTGGAATTAAAAACCCATGGCCTGAAACTGCATCCGCTGCATGTTGTAAAAGGCACACAGCTCGCCAATGAATGGCGACGCGGCGAATATCAGCCGCTGACACTGGATGAATATGTGGATACGGCTGTTGCCATGATTCGTCACACACCGGCCGATATCATTTTTCATCGCGTAACCGCTACCGCTTCACTGGATATGCTGCTGGCGCCGCTATGGTGCAACAAGAAATGGCTGGTGCTGAACAGCATTGCGCAAAAACTGGATAGCGTGATTACTGCCTGAAATCATCATGTCTGCTGCAATTTTTTTCTGGCGTACATCACAACGCGCCCCAGTGGCCCCGGAAAACTGTCCAGCAGTGTTTCAAATTCAACACCATCCAGCATGTTCTTAACGCGCAGGCCGACATCGGTATTGCCCTCAATCAGCAATCGCCGGTTGAAGAACAGGGTGTCAGGATCTTCCAGCCGTAAAGCCAGGCGAATGAAATCCATCAGGCTTGCCGTAAATATGACATCCGGCTGTACCGGCTTTTCGGCGCGCAAACCTTTTTGCGTAACGGAGAAATGCAGCGCCAGCTGCAAATCCTTGATCACCACACAGAATTTCCTGCCGTGTATTCCATCCCAGTCAAGCTCACGCAGTTTTTTCCAGACTGTTAAATTAAAAGCCGTAACAAAGGCCTGTGTCGCCGGCCATGCCGGCAACTGGCCAAGCAGTTTGCCGACAATTTCAGGCATTTTTGTTTTCTGCACAGCTTGCGTCATGTTTGTAGCCATTATTTCAGTCAGCTCCCATGCTTGATCCGGAAGTACCCAGCCAGTAACCGTCGCAACCGGCTGACACCATGCAGGTTTCGAGTTTTGCTTTTGCATCCGCCGCTGAAATTTTTTCATCCAGCGCGTCACGAAACAGTTTCACAATATCGGCCATGCGCTGCGACTGCGGCGACAGGCGCAAATGCGTAACAGCGGTTTCAGTTAACTCATTTAACCGGTGTGCCAGTGTGTGCACATTGGCCGACTGGGTTTGTATGCCATTCATCACCAGGAAGGCTTCGCCTTCGCGTGTATTCAGATCCAGTCCATCCGCATGATCAATGCAACGAAACTGGCAATCATCTTTTTGCAGATTATAACGGCGTGCCGTAAAGCAGCGCGCAGAAAAAGCCAGCGGCAACCGGCCAAAGGAAAACAATTCTGTTTCCATATTTTCCGGCACCGGCATGGAGATCAGCATGCTGCGAGGCATTTCCACGGGCGGCACCCAGCGTATGGCATTCAGCGTTGCCATGCAGGCCAGCGTATCCGGATTGTAAATATTCAGCGCCGGCCCGGCCACAAATGGCACGCCGGCCTGCACCAGCAAATGCACGGCACCAAAGTCGTTGGCTTCGACACGAAAATTTTTATTTTCGACAATTTTTCGCAAGGCCTTAAGATCAGATTCGGATTCAATCAGCGTCTGGGTTGATAACACCACTTCCTTGCCCGCATCCGCCAGTTTCTGCGCCACCTGCATCCAGTCATCCAAACGCAATTCATGGCGACGTGAACACACCGTTTCACCAAGATAAACCACATCCACCGGCCAACCGGCAACCTGCGTATAAAAATCCAGTGTCAGATCGCGTGGCCAGTAATACAGCAACGGGCCGAGTGATAATTTCAGATCTTTCTTCAACATATTTATTTCCACGGACGATAGTACGCACCCAGTGTGTGCATGCTGCCTTCGGATACCTTGTCGAGTTGCGCCAGCCAGCTGGTTTGCGGGCGAAAATTTTCAGCATTGGCTTTTACCGCATCAATGGCCGCGCGCCACACTTGCGTAACCTGTGCCACATACGCCGGACTGCGCTGCCGACCTTCTATTTTGACAGCCGCAATACCCAGCCGGTGCATTTCCGGCAATAGTTCCAGTGTATTGAGACTGGTTGGTTCTTCCAGGGCGTAATAGGTTTCACCCTGCACTTCAAAACGGCCTTTGCACAGGGTGGGATAACCGGCTTTTTCATGGTCTGCATAGCGGTCGATCAGCACGCCGTTGAGACGGGTTTCCATGCCTTGCGGGGTTTGCTGCCAGCGCACGGCATGGCCGGGTGAGCAGGCACCGAATGTATTGGGTGAGTCGCCGCAGGCATAGGAGGACAACAGACAGCGACCTTCCACCATCACGCACAGGCCGCCAAAGCCGAACAATTCAAGTTCAACCGGCGTATGCCGCCGTACATTTTCCACTTGCGGCAGCGACAGCACTCGCGGCAACACGGCGCGCTGTATGCCGAAATGCTGATGATAAAAATTGATGGCTTCGTAATTGGTGGCAGAACCCTGCACGGATAAATGCAAGCGCAAGTCCGGATGGGTTTTGCTGGCGTAGGCCATCAGGCCCGGATCAGCCAGAATGATCGCATCCACACCTGCCTCCGCCGCCGTATCCACGGCCTGTTGCCAGCGGCTGAGCGTGGCCGGTTGCGGATAGGTATTGAGGGCCAGCAATACCTTGCGGTGCTTGCCGTGCGCATAGCCAATGCCTTCTGCCAGCGATCTGGCATCGAAGTTGAGGCCACTGAAATTGCGCGCGTTGGTGTTGTCCTTCAATCCAAGATAAACGCCATCGGCGCCGTGATCCACAGCCGCTTTGAGCGCCGGCAGGCTGCCCGCCGGGCAAATTAGTTCAAGCAAGGTTGCAGGCATGACCGCTCCTGATAAATTGACCGCGTAGTAAATCCCGCCAGCCATAAATAGCCTTGATAAATATCAAAGCAGATTCGACTTTAATGATAATAATTATCATTGCGCATAAAGCTCCTATCGGCCATAATGCGAACCATTATCAACTGAGAGTCCACACATGACACATTCAGCCGACCATGGCCGCATCTTCACACTCGCCAGCGCCCAGACCGGAGACCATGTCCGGGTAATTGACGTGAAAGCCGGCAAGTTGCTGAAAAAGCGCCTGGTCAGTCTGGGCATACTCAACAATTCACGGCTGCATATTGTACAACGCCGTGGCGGTGCCATTGTGATTGGTTTTGATGCCAGTCGCATCGCCATCGGTTCCGGCATGTCGCAGCACATTCTTGTAAGAGCTATATGAGCAAGGCCTGCTGCAGCACCGGTTCCACCAGCCCATCAGAAAACCACTACAGCATCGGCCTGCTGGGCAACCCCAACTGCGGCAAGTCAACACTGTTCAACCAGCTCACCGGCTCGCGCCAGCGCATCGGCAACTGGCCTGGCGTTACCGTTGACCGCAAGGTTGGCCAGTACGAATTCGCCGGCACCGGGTTTGACATTGTTGACCTGCCCGGCGTCTATTCGCTGGACAACAGTGCGCGTTCCCTCGATGAGCGCATCACCCGCGATTACATTCTCTCCGCCGAACCGGACGTCATTATCAATGTGGTTGACGCTTCCAATCTGGAACGCAACCTGTACCTGAGCAGCCAGTTGCTGGAAATGCAGGTTCCGATGGTTCTTGCAGTCAACATGATGGATGTGGCTGAAGCGCATCATCTCAGGCTGCATCTCGATAAACTCGCCGACGCCATGGGCTGCCGCGTGGTTCCGCTGATCGCCCATATCGGTGAAGGTCTGGATACCCTCAAGCAGGCGGTACTGGACGCTGCCGCCGCCAAACAGCCACCGCAAAAAACGCTGGATTACAACCCGGACATCGAAACCGCCATTCAGGCTTTGCTGCAACAGGCTCCGGCTGATCGGCACTGCGGGCATCTCAATTGCCGCTGGCTGGCAGCACAGGTACTGGATGGTGACAGCGGCGTCACATCCATCAAGGAAATTCCGCCATCCATGCTGGAACTGGCCGGGGATTTGCGCAGCCGGATCGAACAGGCACAGGGCGAGGACATGGACATTTTGCTGGCCGATGGCCGCTACGGATTTGCCCGCCGGGTGTGCGAAGCTGCGCTCAGCCGCCCGGAACAGCACCGTCACAGCCGCTCCGACCAGATTGACCGCATTGTGCTCAACCGCTGGCTGGGCGTACCGATTTTTCTCGCCACCATTTATTTGATGTTCACCTTCACCATCAATCTGGGTGGCGCGTTTATCGATTTTTTCGATATTGCAGCCGGCGCCCTGTTTGTTGACGGTTTTGGCGAAATACTCACCGGACTGGGTGCACCCGACTGGCTGCGCGTGCTGCTGGCTAATGGCGTGGGCGGTGGCATACAGGTCGTGGCTACATTCATTCCTATCATTGGCATCCTGTATCTGTTCCTGTCATTTCTCGAAGGCTCCGGTTACATGATGCGTGCCGCATTTGTAGTGGACCGGTTCATGCGCGCGCTGGGTTTGCCAGGCAAGGCGTTTGTGCCGCTGATCGTCGGTTTCGGCTGCAACGTGCCCGCCATCATGGCCACGCGCACGCTGGAAAATCACCGCGAACGCATCATCACCGTACTCATGGCACCGTTCATGTCCTGTGGCGCGCGGCTGTCGGTATACGCCCTGTTCGCGGCCGCCTTTTTTCCGGTGGGCGGCCAGAATATGGTGTTTGCCCTGTATGTCATCGGCATCGTGTTCGCCATCCTCACGGCACTGGTGGTGAAATCCACGCTCTTGCCCGGTGAAGCTTCGCCGTTTTTGATGGAGCTTCCGGCTTACCATTTGCCGAAAATAAAAAGCCTGTTGCTGCTCACCTGGTCACGGTTAAAAGGCTTTCTCGGCGATGCTGGCCAAATCATTGTGCTCATGGTGGTAGTAATCAACTTCCTCAATTCCTGGGGCACGGATGGCAGCTTTGGCAACGAGGACACGGAACATTCGGCGCTCTCCGCTATCAGCCGCAGCATTACCCCCGTGTTTGCGCCAATGGGCATAGAAGAAGACAACTGGCCGGCCACCGTCGGCATTTTTACCGGCCTGCTGGCAAAGGAAGTAGTGGTTGGCACACTGGATGCCATTTATTCACAAATTGACCAGACTGCCGATACAGCCGAAACAGCCGCCTTTGCGTTAGGTGACGCACTCGGTTCGGCCTTGGCAACCATTCCGGAAAACCTGGTTACGGCGTTCGACCGCCTTGGCGATCCGCTCGGCCTGAATGTGCTTGAATCCAGTACCAACCAGCGGTTAGCCGCTGAAACGCAGTCCGTGGAAACCGCAACCTTTGGTGCCATGAACGCACGCTTTGACGGCCAGGCCGGTGCTTTTTCCTATCTGTTATTCATTTTGCTCTATGCCCCCTGCACAGCGGCAACAGCAGCCATTTACCGAGAGGCCGGCAGCCGCTGGACGCTTTTTACCCTCGCCTGGACAACCGGCCTGGCCTACGCAGCCGCCACCCTGTTTTATCAGCTCGCCCGGTTCAGCCAGCATCCCGCCACATCAACCGGCTGGCTGATCGGCATCACCTGTATCCTGGCATTCACTGTACTTGCCTTGCATCAGGCCGGCAAACAAACCTTGCATGAGGCCGGCGCATGATTCTCACAGATGTACGCGATTACCTGAAAAGCCATGGGCAAGCCCCATTGCGCGACATGGCGCTGGCTTTCGGCATGGATCAGGAGGCCCTGCGCCCGCTCCTCGACTACTGGGCCACCAGGGGCAAGGTAATAAAACTGCCGCCCGGAACCGCCTGCGGTGGCAGCTGTTCGGCTTGTGCGCCGCAAACCATTGAAATTTATCGCTGGATAGACAGTAGCCAGTAACAAGTAGCATGTAGCAAGGTGAAAGCTATTGCCTTGTTACTGCTTTTCCTTGCTGCCTGAACCTTGCCACTTAGTTGAGAATAATTTGCATTTGCGTTAATGATGTATATAATGCGAACCATTCTCAACAACACACCGGAGTTTACCCATGCGTTTCGCACCGTACTTCTCAACCATCCTGCTTATTGGCACCACCAGCCTGACCCACGCCACACCGGCAGAATTTGAAATCACCATCAGGGATCACCGGTTCACACCGGCCACAGTCACCGTGCCAGCTGGCGTCAGGATCAAACTGAAAATCATTAATACCGATGCTACAGCGGAAGAATTTGAAAGCCGCCGACTCAACCGCGAGAAAGTCATTCCCGGTAACAGCAGCACTGCTGTATTGGTTGGCCCTCTGCAAGCCGGTGAGTACGATTTCTTTGGTGAATTCAATCAGGCAACAGCCCAAGGCAAGATCATCGCCAAATAATTTGGGGGAAAGGAATTTTTTATGCTCGGGTCGGCCGTCATTGTGTTTCGGGAAGTGCTGGAAGCGGCACTCATTATCACCATTATTCTGGCCGCCACCGCGGC
>JAUPMA010000086.1 GCA_030836935.1 Pseudomonadota bacterium
CATACAGAATCATCTGGCGGTCAGGAAAAATAATGTGCTGCTTGTTGTCCACAATACCAACACGGTCACCGTCGCCGTCAAATGCCAGTCCCAGATCATGGCTATTTTTTTCTATGGCCATGCAAAGGTCTTTCAGATTTTCCAGTTTGCTCGGATCGGGATGATGATTGGGAAAGTTGCCATCCACTTCGCAAAACAGTTCGGTAACCTTGCAGCCCATGCGACGGAATAATTCGGGCGCAATTTTTCCGGCAACGCCATTGCCGCAATCAACGGCAATATTCATTGGTCTGGCCAGCTTCACGTCATCGGTAATGCGCTTGAGATAAATTTCATCAACATTTTCCTGGCGATATTTTCCCTTGCCGGTGCTGAAACGGTTTTCCTCAATGCGCTTGTGCAGGCCAAGAATGTCATCGCCATACAAGGTTTTGCCATTGATCAGCATTTTCAGTCCGTTGTATTCCGGCGGATTGTGACTGCCGGTCACCATGATGCCGGTGTGCGTGCGCAAATGATGCGTAGCAAAATACAGAACCGGTGTTGGCACTTCGCCGACATCAATCACATCGCAACCACCGGCCTGCAAACCTTCGGCCAGTGTCCTGGCCAGCAGGAGTGAATGCAGGCGGCCATCACGGCCAATGGTTACGGTGTTGCAATCCTGCGACAAACATTCGGCGGCAAATGCCTGGCCAATGATGCGAACGGCATCGGGTGTCAAATCTTCTTTAACAATGCCGCGAATGTCGTACATGCGAAAAATAGCGGGTGTGATTTTCATGTTGATTTCCATTGGGTTGTATTTAAAAGCGTTTGGCGCAAAGACGCAAAGACGCAAAGAAAGACGTGTTATGGGTAAAGTGAATTTTTTTCATAAAAACTTTGCGTACTTCGCGTCTTTGCGTCAAATCTGTTATTTGTGGCCGGAGTGACCAAAACCGCCGGCACCACGATCAGATGATTCAAATTCGTCAACCTGTTCCCAGTCAACACGCACCACGGGCAAAAAAACCAGTTGTGCAATGCGGTCACCGGGTTCGATATTGAAACTGTCCTTGCCGCGATTCCAGCAGGATACAAAAAGTTGTCCCTGGTAATCGGAATCAATCAGGCCAACCAGATTGCCCAGCACAATGCCGTGTTTATGGCCAAGGCCCGAGCGCGGCAAAATGGTGGCGCACAATCCCGGGTCGCTGATGTGCATGGCAATGCCGGTGGGAATGAGCTGGGTGTCGCCGGGCTTGAGTGTCAGGGTTTGGTCAATGCAGGCGCGCAAGTCCATGCCGGCGGAACCGCTGGTGGCGTGTTCGGGCAGGGGAATTTGTGTGCCGATGCGTGAATCAAGAATTTTCAGCTGGATTTTTTTCATGGGGTTTCTTCTGTGTGCGGCGTTCTTTGTAATGTTGTGCAATCAGTAAAACAAGTTGACGGGCGATTTGTGATTTGCTCGCGGTTTCGAGTTGCATATCACCGCCCGGCCAGAATACATGCAGGGCATTGTATTCAGAGTTGAAGCCGCTGTCCTGTTTTGTCACATCGTTGGCGGCAATCATCTGCAATTTTTTGGCAACCAGTTTTTGCTGTGCGTGCTGGGCCAGGTGTTCGGTTTCAGCGGCAAAGCCAACACAGAATGGCGGCGAATCGAGTGCAGCAACCCCGGCCAGAATGTCGGGGTTTTTAACCAGTTCGATTTTCAGGGCTGATCCGGATTTTTTTATTTTTTGCGTTTGTACCTGTGCCGGGCGGTAATCGGCTACGGCCGCGCAGGCGATAAAAATATCTTTATCGGGTATCTGTTGCATCACCGCCTGTTGCATGTCAGCGGCGGATTCGACATCGATGCGTGTAATGCGATCCGGTGTGGCCAGTGCCACCGGGCCGCTCACCAGCGTGACCTGTGCGCCGGCTTCGATGGCAGCGGTGGCCAGCGCAAAACCCATTTTTCCCGAGCTGCGGTTGCCGATAAAACGCACCGGATCAATCGCTTCCAGCGTCGGGCCGGCGGTGATCAAAACATTGCAGCCTTGCAGCGCGCCGGATTGGAAAATCTGCGCCATTTGTTCGACCAGTTGCAGCGGTTCCAGCATCCGGCCCTCGCCGGTTTCGCCGCAAGCCTGTGCGCCACTGGCCGGGCCAAAAATTCTTACGCCGCGCTGCCGCAGCAACAGGATGTTTGCCCGGGTGTTGGCATCCATCCACATTACATGATTCATTGCCGGCGCCACGCACAGCGGTGCCCGGGTGGCAAGACACAAAGTAGCCAGCAAATCATTGGCAAGACCCTGCGCAATTTTTGCCAGCGTGTTGGCCGTAGCCGGTGCAATCAGCACGGCATCGGCCCAGCGCGCGAGTTCAATGTGACTCATTGCCGCTTCGCTGTCGGCATCCAGCAAATCAATATGCACCTTGTGGCCGGATAAAGCCTGAAACGTCAATGCACCTACAAACTCGCAGGCAGCGCGGGTCATCACCACACGCACTTCAGCACCGGCCTCGCGCAGGCGACGCACCAGATCAGCCGATTTGTAGGCCGCGATGCCGCCGGTAACACCGAGAATGATGCGTTTGTTGGTGAGTGATGACATGGCGGTATTTTACATGTATTGCCATGCCGCAGGGGCAGGCCTTGTGCCTGCCCCTGTACGGGTTAAACAAAAAAATCGGACAGGCACAAGGCCTGTCCCTACAGGCAATGTTGCGGATGGCTGACAGATGCAGGGATGTTTGCCAACTAAACTGCGCCAAGCCTGACAAGGAGGACACTATGGCAATTACGGACTGGCCGGAAGATCAAAGACCGAGGGAAAAACTGCTGGCCCAAGGCAGCGCCGCGTTGAGCGATGCCGAATTGCTGGCAATTTTTTTGCGCACAGGCGTGCGCGGCAAATCGGCGGTGGATCTGGCCGCCGAACTCATCGCCGCCTTCGGCAGCCTGCGGCACATGTTGCAGGCCGAGCAGGCTGTATTTTGCAAACATCTGGGCC
>JAUPMA010000087.1 GCA_030836935.1 Pseudomonadota bacterium
CGGCCGCCAAAACCGATAATGCGGCCGCGGCGGTCACGGATCGGGAACATGATGCGATCACGGAAGCGGTCGTAATATTTGCCAGCGGATTTTTCGATCAACATGCCGGCACGCAACAAATTGGCGTTGTGTTCTGCGCCCAGTGTCTGCTGCAAAAAATCCCAGCTGTCGGGTGCATAGCCCAGCGAAAAGGTTTTGGCGATGTCGCCGGACAGGCCGCGACCTTTCAGATAATCCACCGCACGCGGCGAGTTTTTTAATTGCCCGCGGTAAGCATCGGCTGCTTTTTCCAGCAAGTCATAAAGTGGGCCGCGATCATCGGCCTTGGCTTCGCCCTGTTCGCGCGGCACGTCCAGATGATAGGCGGCGGCCAGTGATTCCACCGCATCCACAAATTCCAGCCGGTCGAATTCCATCACAAAGCCCAGCGCCGTACCGTGCGCGCCGCAGCCAAAGCAGTGATAAAACTGCTTGCTCTGGTTCACGGTAAAAGAGGGTGTTTTTTCGTTGTGGAAGGGGCAACAGGCAATGTATTCCTTGCCGCGCTTTTTCAACGGCACGCGCGCGCCCACCACGTCCACAATATCGGCGCGGGCGATCAGGTCATCAATAAAGGATTGGGGGATGCGGCCAGCCATGTGTGGATTTTGACATAGCAGCAAAACTTAAGAGTAAAAAATTGCAGAACCGTCGGTGTCTTGTGCGGCTCCGCCGGCTTGATGGGAAGGTATCGAACGGCGTCTCGAAACAAACAGGTAATTTCCCGGGAATGCTTTTGCCATGCGTTTGGCATCTGTGGCCAGACTGGCAACAGCATGATGAGAATGACAGCGCTCGCTGTCCGGGTTGACCAGTCCGATGGACAGGCTGAGTAAGGGAAAATGAGTCTGGTTGCCATTCCTGTCCGTGGCAATTATTCCCTTGTTTCCAATGTCGGCAACTGAATAAAATTCAGCAATGATTTCCTCAAAGGATTGCAATATTTTCCGGCAACGTTCTTCCTGGCTACCGCTTTTGAAAATAACAACAAAATCATCGCCGCCTATATGTCCCACAAAATCGTGCTGAGGCACGATATTCTTGATCAGAATGCGTGCCACGGCCTGCAATATATTGTCACCTCTGCTGTAGCCATATACATCGTTATAGGGTTTGAAGTTGTCCAGATCGCAATAGGCTACATGGAAATCCTCGCCAGACTGAAGAAGCTGATCTACCGTTTCATAAATTGGAACATTTCCGGGCAGACCCGTAAGCGGATTTGAATAACGCGCGTTACTGATTTGTAACTGGGTAATGGTTTTTAACAGATCCCTGATCTGTCCAATGCCAATATACTTATTGTTTTTTACAATAATAAAGTCTTGTGCCAAATCTGGTTGTTTGTTGTCGGTAATGGTATTGCTGACATCTTCTACTGCCATATCATGTTCAACAATCAATGCGGGTTGCATGAATTCCGAAATCGGTTTTTTGCTGTGAAGATCACGGCCGAAACGGCCGGAAAATAATTCCAGCATGGTGTTTCTGTACACCATGCCTTGCGGCTCGTCATTCTGGATAATGGCAATGGATTGCAGTGGTTTTGTTTTTCTGAAAAGATCAATGACGTGTTCGGTTTTTGTATCCGGCGATACTGCCGGCGCAGTTTTGCACAGACTGCCAATGTTTTGCGATGGCCGTCTGTGTGTAGGAAAATTAAAACAGGTGTCGCATCCGGAAATAATATTATCGAGATGAACCGGCGGAACCGGTAGCGGGCGGCTCAAGTAATAACCCTGTACATAAGCTATGCCCATCTGGCAAATGGTTTGTAACTCGCCGCGCGTTTCAACGCCCTCGGCAATTACCAGACAGTTCAGGCCCTTGGCAATGTCTACTATGGACCGCACAAATTCCTGCTTGATAACGTCAGTATCGATATTGGAAATAAAATGCAGGTCTATCTTGACGTAATCGGGACAGATTTCTGCCCAGCTGCGCAAACCGGCATAGCCTGAACCCAGGTCGTCAATGGCAATCTCAAATCCCATATCCTTGAAGTAGCGGGTTGCCTGCTTGATCAGATCATAATCATCCAGCGGATATTGTTCAGAAATTTCAATAACAACCTTGTCTGGCGACAAACCGGTGTGACGCAGGATATCTGATGTGGAGTCTGTCGGATTACTGGTTTCAAGCAGCGTATTCGGGCTGGCGTTAAGAAATAGTTTTCCGGGCAGATTGAGTTTAACGAATTGCTCAATTGAAACCAGACGCGCCAGATGTTCAAGCTCAATCAGTTTGTGGAAGCGGCTGGCGGTGTCAAACAAATTGATGGGTGAATGCAGCAAGCTGTCAGAAGGGCCGCGGATCAATGCTTCGTAACCGTGTACCTGATTGGTGCGCATATTGACTATGGGTTGAAACAGCGGAGTCAGCATCCGGTTGCCAAGTATGCGAACTAATTCATCAATGTTTTCATGTACCATGCGGACAACTTCGGACAGCCAGGGAATAGGGGTGCAACAATGTTATTGAAACATTTCTGAAATTTAAGTTTCGTCGCGCAATATGACGATTTGATGACGGGATTGTGTGTTTTGCGCCAGTAATTTCCTGGCAGAGGTTGTAATTACAAACTGGCTGCTGTGCGCAGATATAAATCTTCCACCCTGGCTCTGGCCCAGGGCGTGGTGCGCAAAAACTTGAGGCTGGATTTGATGCTGGGGTCTTGCTTGAAACACTTGATATCAATCAGCTGTCCCAGTTTTTCCCAGCCATAGTGCTCCACCAGCTGGTTGAGGATGGTTTCGAGTGTCAGGCCGTGCAGGGGATTGTTTTTCTGGGTGCCGGTCATGGTGTTCCTGTAACAATCGCTTTGATCGTAGGGTGCCAATAAGCGTAGCGCATTGCACCGGGTGTTTCATTCGGCGCAATAAAAATTGAGCCCTACGTTTGCTTCTTGCGTTTTGTGCATGTTCATTTGATCGGCCACCTAAAAAACTTTATTTCGTTGAGGGAATGGAATGCAATGTATGCGCTGCGAAAACAACCAAGATTGTTTATTGAGTGCTTGTCCCACTCATCTTTCATCAGGTTAATTGTTTGCTTGTCGAACC
>JAUPMA010000088.1 GCA_030836935.1 Pseudomonadota bacterium
CCGCCAGCTGATCCGGCGTCACCATGCCGGTTAGCACCAGCAAATAAGTTACTACGGGCGTTTCAAAGGCGAGACCAAATGCCAGAAAGATCGCAATAATAAAATCCAGATACTGGCCGATGTCGGTCATCATGGCGACACCATCCGGTGTGGTCATCACCATGTACTTGAACACAACTGGAAACACCGCGAAGTAAGCGAAGGCCATGCCGCAATAAAATAAAACCACACTGGAAAAAACCAGCGGAACAATTAACCGTTTTTCATGGCGATAAAGTCCTGGCGCCACAAATGCCCAGATCTGGTACAGCGTATAAGGCAAGGAGACAACCAGCGACAGCAACAACACCATTTTCATCGGCACCAGAAACGGCGAAATGACACCGGTGGCAATCATGGTGGTGCCGGGCGGCAGCATTTCCTGCAAGGGCTTGGCTGCCATGGTGTAGATATCCTGCGCAAACGGCAGCATGCACAAAAACAATATCAACACGGCCAATACAATGCGCACCAAACGGTTGCGCAATTCGATCAGGTGATCAATAAAACCCTGTTCTTTTTTTGATGGCGTACCGCTACTCATACCGGCTTGTCTTTTTCGGCGACGGGTGACGCAGCTTGAGTTGCATCAGTGACTGGCGCAGTTACAACCGGCTTTGATGACGCCTGTTGCTCGGCATGAAAATCCTTTTCTTCGATGATTTCGTATTGACGCTCAGCCGGTGATTCAATTTTCTTTGCAGCATCATCCGGCTTGCTGTCATGCATGACATCGCGGTTGAGAATATCCTGTGATTGATTGAGCTTGCCTTGCAACTCACGAATCTGCACTTCCTGATTATGCAAAATGCGTTTCAGTTCGCTGGCGTCGAATTCTTTCTCAACTTCACTTCTGACACCTTCAACATAACGACGCACACGACCCACCCAATGACCGATGGTGCGCGCAGCCTGTGGCAGACGCTCCGGCCCCAGCACAATCAGCGCCAGCACCAGAATCAGCGCCACTTCCCAGAAGCCGACATCGAACATTGGCTGTTACTTTACGTTTTCTTTTTTCTCAGTAACTTCGCCTTCAATTACGCGACCCTGAGATTTATCGCTCAATTTGTCCTGTTCTTTTTTTTCCTGATCCTTGGTGGCTTCGGCATCACCTTCGCGCATCGACTTCTTGAAATTACTGATGGCCGAGCCCAGATCGCCACCAATATTACGCAGCTTGCTGGTACCAAACAGCAATACAACAATACCCAGTACAAGCAGTAAATGACCAATACTTAAACCCATGGCGTTTCTCCTGATGTTATGCCGTTACACTCTAACGGCGTGTATAAGTAATAAAAATGTCCTGATTCAGGACGTTATTTCTTTTCTCTGGCTGCTTTCTCGTCAATGCCGGAAAGTCCGAATCTTCTGTCCAGTTCCTGCAACACGTCTTCCGGTTTCAGACCCTGCTGCGCCAGCAGCACCATGCAGTGAAACCACAAGTCGGCCACTTCATGAATAATTTTTTGCCCGTTGCCGTCTTTTGCGGCCATCACGGTTTCAGTGGCTTCCTCACCGATTTTTTTCAGGATCGCGTCCAACCCCTTGGAGTACAGTTTGGCAACATACGATGAATCCGCATCCGCCTGCTTGCGCTGCTCCAGCACTTCCGCCAATCGTTGCAGCACATCACTCATTTATAAATATCCTTGGGATTTTTTATAACCGCATCCATTGTTTGCCAGACACCATTGCTGAATTCCCTGAAGAAACAACTCTGTCGGCCGGTATGACAGGCAATGTCACCGATTTGCTCGATGGCCAGCAGAATCACGTCATTGTCACAATCCAGTCGGACGGATTTAACTTTCTGGATATGACCGGATTCTTCGCCCTTGTGCCAGAGTTTCTTGCGCGAGCGCGAATAATAAACCGCCTCGCCTTTTTCCACAGTCATTGCCAGAGACTCGCGATTCATCCAGGCAAACATCAGCACGCGCCCGGTTGTTGCATCCTGCGCAATCGCTGGTACCAGACCCTCATCGGTCCATTTGATTTCATCCAGCCAGCGCTGTTTGTTCAACTCAGTCATTACAAGCGCACTTCAATGCCGCAACGAGCCATGTGTTCCTTGGCCTGCTGCACGGTGTATTCGGCAAAATGAAAAATACTGGCTGCCAGCACGGCTTCGGCATGGCCTTCAATTATTCCATCCACCAGATGCTGCAAATTGCCCACGCCACCTGATGCAATCACCGGAACCGGAACGGCATCGGAAATAGCGCGCGTCAAGGCCAGATCAAATCCGGATTTGGTGCCGTCGCGATCCATGCTGGTCAGCAGAATCTCTCCGGCGCCAAATGCCGCCATCTTGCCCGCCCATTCAACAGCATCCAGGCCGGTGGTTTTGCGGCCACCGTGAGTAAAGATTTCCCAGCGGTCTGATTCACCCTCAGCACTGACTTTTTTTGCATCAATCGCAACAACGATGCATTGCGAACCTACGCGATCACTTGCCTGTTTGACAAAATCCGGATTGAAAACAGCGGCCGTATTGATTGCTACCTTGTCAGCGCCGGCATTCAGCAGCAACCGCACATCTTCAATTTTGCGGATACCACCACCGACAGTCAGCGGAATAAAAACCTGTTCTGCCACCTTTTCAACAACATGCACAATGGTATCACGGTTGTCTGAACTGGCCGTAATGTCCAGAAATGTTATTTCATCTGCACCTTCACGGTCATAGCGCCGCGCCACTTCCACCGGATCGCCGGCATCGCGTATATCAACAAATTTGACGCCTTTTACAACACGACCGTCTTTAACATCCAGACAGGGAATTATGCGCTTGGCCAGTGACATAATCAGTCCGCATCCGCCAGCGATTGGGCTTCGGCAAAATCCAGCGTGCCTTCGTAAATGGCACGGCCGGTAATTGCACCTTCTATGCCTTCGTGCTCAACCGCTTTCAGAGCCTTGATATCGTTCATATTGGTAATACCGCCGGATGCAATCACCGGAATATTAATCGCTCGCGCCAGGCGAACCGTGGCATCAATATTCACGCCCTGCATCATGCCATCACGCGCAATGTCGGTGTAAATAATGGCTTCAATGCCATCTTCTTCATATTTTTGGGCGAGGTCTATGACATTGTGTTTTGAAATTTTTGACCATCCGTCAATCGCGACCTTGCCGTCTTTGGCATCCAGACCAATGATGACGTGACCGATATAACCGGAACACACATCGGTTACAAAATGCGGATCGCTCACCGCCTTGGTGCCGACAATGACATAACGTACACCGGCATCAAGATAAGTCTGAATGGTTTTTTCGGAACGGATACCACCGCCCACCTGCACCGGCACATCGGGATAGGCTTCAACTATCTGATGAATGACATCAGCATTTACCGGCTCACCGGCAAAAGCGCCATCCAGATCCACCAGATGCAACCGCCGGCATCCGGCTTCTACCCAGCGTCCGGCCATGGCCACAGGATCATCGGAAAACACCGTATCCTGATCCATTTTGCCTTGACGCAAACGCACACATTTACCTTCTTTAAGATCAATCGCAGGGATAATAAGCATTGTTATTTTGCCTTCTTATTTACCATTCCAACGGGAGAAATTCTTGAGAAGCTGCAGGCCGTCACGCGCACTTTTTTCCGGATGAAACTGCACCGCAAAAACATTGTTGCGACCGATTGCGGAAACGAAGTTGATGCCATGGGTGGTTGTACCCGTGACGAGAGAATGATCTTCGGGATTCATATAATAACTGTGTACAAAATAAAACCGGCTGTTGTCTTCAATGCCTTGCCACAGGGGATGATCAACAGTTTGCTGCACCTGATTCCAGCCCATGTGCGGCACTTTGAGCCGTGTGCCATTTGCAGCACGCAAATCATTGCCGAAAAAACGGACGTCTCCGCCGTACAAACCCAAACAATTAATGCCTGCATTTTCTTCGCTGTAATCGAGCAGAACCTGCATGCCCATGCAGATACCTAAAAAAGGTTTTTCGCGCGCTGCCTGTAACACCACGTCCTGCAAATCACGCTGTATTAATTCATGCATGCAATCGCGTGCCGCACCCTGCCCCGGAAACACCACGCGCGCCGCATTGCGAATATCATCTGCACTGGAAGTAACCTGAACCGGCTGGCCTTCTGCAACATGCTCCAGCGCCTTGGCCACGGAACGCAAATTACCCATGCCGTAATCAACCACAGCAATCGTCACTTACAGCGTCCCCTTGGTTGAAGGCAAAACACCGCTCATGCGGGGATCCGCCTCCAGCGCCATGCGCAAGGCGCGACCGAATGCCTTGAAGATGGTTTCTGCGATGTGATGCGCATTGTTGCCGCGCAGGCCGTCAATGTGCAGGGTAACCTGGGCGTGATTGACAAAACCCTGGAAAAATTCGTGCAGCAGATCGACATCAAATGCGCCAATCGTGGCCCGCGGATAGGCCACGTGATATTCCAGCCCGGCGCGTCCGGAAAAATCGATCACCACACGCGACAGGGCTTCATCCAGTGGCACATAGGCATGGCCATAACGGCGTATGCCTTTTTTGTCGCCCACTGCCCTGGCAAAAGCCTGGCCGAGGGTGATGCCGATATCTTCCACCGTGTGGTGGGCATCGATATGCAGATCACCGCTGGCTTCGATTTCAAGATCAATCAGACCATGACGCGATACCTGATCCAGCATGTGGTCAAGAAAGGGAACACCGGTATTGAAACTGGATTGGCCCGTGCCATCGAGATTGACATGGGCTTTGATGCGGGTTTCCAGCGTGTCACGACTGACATTCGCTGTGCGGGCAGACATTAGAATAAACTCCGGGTTCAACAATCACCAAGACGCATAGCATACACCCATCCTGCGTCAGGAAAAAACTGCTGCCGGTTCTCCCCGCCGCGTCATTTCCTGAATCACGCAGACCTGAACAGAGTCAGTGCGTCTCCAGCCAGAAAGTCACCGGACCATCGTTGATCAGGGCGACTTTCATGTCGGCGCCGAAACAACCCGTCTGAACCTGCGGGGACTGCTGCCGGCTCAGCTCTGCCACACGATCAAACCATTTGACGCCTTCGGCCGGTGTCGCCGCCAGGGAAAAACCGGGGCGCATGCCACTCCGGGTATCTGCGGCCAGCGTGAATTGCGGCACCAGCAGCAGCTCGCCCCGGATATCCAGCAGGCTCCGGTTCATTTTTCCGGCTTCGTCGGCAAATACACGATAGCCAAATATGCGTTCCACGCAACGTTGCGCCTGGGCTTCGCCATCATTTTTCTGCACACCCAGCAACACCAGCAAACCCGGGCCAATCGCGGCCAGCTGTTCGCCCCCGACCACCACACTGGCTTGCGCCACACGTTGCAGCAGAGCAATCATTTCAGCCGCGCCCCGATCTCATCGGCTGCCCTGACCAAGGCACTGCGAATACCTTTCTCCATGGCTGAGTGACCGCAATCAGCAATAATATTGAGCTGCGCCTGTGGCCAGGCCTGATGCAACGCCCAGGCCTGTTCCAGCGGGCAAATGGTGTCGTAACGGCCATGAATAATGTAACCGGGAATATCTTTCAGTCTGCCGGCATCTTCCAGCAGCTGGTTGGGGCGAAAAAAACTGTGATTCACAAAATAATGGCATTCAATGCGGGCGATGCTTAATGCCGCCTGCGGATCGGCAAAATGATCCAGCACGCTGGTATTGGGCAACAAGGTGGCGGTGCGGCCTTCCCAGATTGACCAGGCTCTGGCAGCGGCCAGCTGAACCTGTGGATCACTGGAAGTCAGGCGTCTGTAATAGGCCGCCACCATATCTTGACGCTCCGCCGGCGGAATTACCTGCAGATAATCTTGCCAGTAGTCGGGATACAACGCACTGGCGCCCTGCTGATAAAACCAGTCGATATCCTGCTGGCGAGTGAGAAAAATACCGCGCAATATCAGCCCGGTTACCCGCTGCGGGTAGGTTTGGGCGTAGGCCAGCGCCAGGGTCGATCCCCACGAGCCACCGAACAGCAGCCAGCGGTCTATACCGCAACGCTGACGGATTTGTTCCATGTCGGCCACCAGATCCCAGGTGGTATTGGCGGCAAGTTCGGCATGCGGCGTTGACCGGCCGCAACCACGCTGATCAAACAGAATGATGCGGTATACCTCCGGGTTAAAGAACCTCCGCTGCCAGGCCTCGCAGCCTGAACCGGGACCCCCATGCAGAAACACCACCGGCACACCTCCGGGATTGCCGCATTCTTCAACGTAAAGGTTATGGATGGCATCCACCGCCAGACGATAGTGGGTATAGGCATCGATGGCCGGATAAAAATCGCGCATTGTTTTCATATACCTTTGTAGGATTTCGCCTACAGGAATCCGCTAAACAACCCTACAGGGTGACGACACACAAGCTGATGTCCGTTAATAGGCGGCTGATCATACTACACACCAAGGACGCAAGGACTTGGCAGGAAGGACACAGGGACAGGGAACGAGCAGAAAGGGATACAGGGACAGGAGCCGGATGCAACAGAACAGGCCATGACGGCCACAACAGGACTCCAGGAACGCTCACAGGCCAGACTCAATCACCTAGGATCAGGATGCCTAAACCCCGGCAAGGATTGTCGGGGTTTTTTTTGCGCAAAAATATTTCTTCCCTCATCTTGCGCCAGTCGTTTTTCTGGCCTTAATCTCCGCGCCCTGACTCACGCAA
>JAUPMA010000089.1 GCA_030836935.1 Pseudomonadota bacterium
AGCTTCGGGTTTGATGACCTCGGGGCGGCCGCCTTCCAGGTAACGTTCGGGCAGCCAGTATTCACTGTCAAAATTGGCGAAGGTTTTGGCGCCGGTCTGCTGGTCTATCTTGTTGCCGAGAAAAACCAGATTCCACGGGTAGGCGGCACTGAATGCGGTGTTGCGAATAATGAAAATGCCGGATTCGCGGAATTCAGGCGCGTTGCCCGCCTGAATGCCATAGAGGTTGCGGTAGTCCGTATCACGGAAGGTGAAGCTGTCCATGTCCTGTGCCAGCTGGATACGATCGTAAATACCACCGCGCACGAAGCCCGAGCCCTTGAATGAGGCGATACCGTTGGCCACGATGAAAACTGCATGCTCACCCGGCTTGAGATCGGCCATCAGCTGGTTGTAGTTGCGACCGCCCAGAATGCTGCGGCCTATGGCCGGGGCGTTGAGGTAGCCAAAATAGAGATCGATATAAGGCTGGCCATCTCCATTGAGTCCGACATCGCCGGGTTCCACTTTCAGGTGGCCGATGCTGCCTTCTTTTACTAGCGCCTGCCAGTCGGGTGCCGCTTGCAGCGGGGTGAAACGCGCCTGAGTGCGTGGCACGGATTTGATAATGCCAACCTGATGGGCGATTTCGTAGGCGCTGCGCATTACCACCTGGTTTTCTGCAATCACGGTGACGGTGGCGCCGCTGATGGCATCAATACCGATGTAACCGGCATCCTTGCGCGCCTGACCGATTTCAATTTTGTCCCAGGCATGTTTGCCAATAAATTGCTTGATGTATTTGGTGAGTTCGCCTTCCGGAATGCCCACCAGCAAAATCGGCTCGCTGTGACGCAGAATTTTAACGCCGGTGATGAGGCCGGTTGTATCCATGCCAATCAATGTCACTACCGGTTTGCCGGAATAGGCCGGAATATCAACGATGTCGGTGGACAGAAAGACATAGCCGAGCAATGTCTTGTGATCTTCGGCGTAGGCTTCAACATAAGCTGGCCTGCCCTTGCGATCGGAAAAATGCGCGGCGGCGGGTAATACATCGCTGCAGGGTAGCCAGGGGCAAAGGGCTGGCCCGGTTTGTATTTCTACCGGCAGTGGTACGTCGTAGGTTGAAGTGCCATGGGTATCATTGGCGGCATTGGCGGGCAGTGTGCCGCACTGAAGCAAACAGGTCAGAAAGAAAAACAGGTGTCGGATCATGTTCGGGTTAGCGCTGGATGATTAGGAAATGTTAACTCGCCAGGGAGTGTTTCCCGGGCCATCAATTCAGGCGGAGTGTGTCATATATGGCATGGGAAAAAACCACAATCACACAAGGTAATAAACGGGCCGGGTGGACACATGATTATGTCCACCCGGCCCATTTCCCCTTTACAACTTACTGCTGCGGCGATGCTCAGGCTTCAACGATAAACCGGCTGCGCATTTCCAGATGCAGGGCATGACAGAAGTGCGTGCAGTAGATCCAGAACATACCGGGTTTGTCAGCCTTGAAGGTGACAGAGTGGGTTTCCTGCGGGTTGACCACGAAATTGATGTTGTATCGTTCAATACCGAAGCCGTGAGTCAGGTCTTCCACCTTGTCATGGTTAGTCAGGGTAATGGTGACTTCGTCGCCCAGTTTTACTGCGATTTCACTCAGGCTGAAGGCAGGGGCTTCGGAAGTCATATACACATTGACCTTCTTGCCATTGCGTTCAATGCGGCTGTCACTGGATGACTTGACCGCATTGGGGAAGTCATTCATGTCGGATACCTGGCGGGTTTTCACCACGTCAGCGCGGACGATAATGGCATCATGCGGTTCCGGATAGGCCGTGTGGTCATGGATCAGGCGCATCTTGTTACCGCTGATATCAATCAGCTGTTCAGTTTCGACATGCATCGGGCCGACGGGCAGGAAACGGTCCTTGGAGAACTTGTTGCCGGAATTGAAGAACTTGCCATCCGCTTCCTTGGTTTCACCCATTGAGGTGTAACCGTGGCCGGGCTGGTAATGCACGTCAATGCGATCCACCACTGGCTGCGCCGATTTGTCACCTTTGAACTGGGCGATAGCGGCAGCCACATTCCACTTCACAATCTGGCTGTCGAGGAACAGGGTAGTGAAGGCATTGCCCTTGCCGTCAAAGCCGGTATGCAACGGACCAAGGCCGATCTCAGGTTCGGCGACAACGCAATCACGCGGATCCTTGATTTCGCCGGCAAACCATTTGTGTACCAGATCGGTTTCGACCACCGATGCGGTGGGTGACAGCTTGCCGGAGCAAACAAAGTATTTGCCATCGGGAGATGCGTTAACACCGTGCGGATTTTTAGGTACAGGCACATAGCAGGTGAGGGCCGTAGCCGGGTCTGAATTGGCGGCCTTGGTGCCATCGACTACTGGTACCTTGGAGCTGCCGATAGTGAAGGTTTTGCCGGCTTTGATAGCGGCTTCAATGCGTGCAATGTTGAGGAACAGCACAGCATCGCGTTCAGC
>JAUPMA010000090.1 GCA_030836935.1 Pseudomonadota bacterium
CACACGGCTGCCCAGTCGGTTACACCTGTTCAGATCGAAACCGGTTTGAGTGTGTTTGTCTAGCCCGCAATCATAAAGATCATGGCTTATATATCGTGTCTTGATACAGGCATGATATTGGCAGCGGAACTTCTTGCAGCCGGAAGGAATCTGGTTGGGCAATCATGGTAATTCTCCGGTATTTCCTTATGATTTCTTTTGAACAGGCTATGCGTGCAGTGCTGGCATGGCTCCTGTTGAAATTTTTTTGATCTACGGAGGTATTTCGCATGACGTATGTTGTCACAGAAAATTGTATCCGTTGCAAATATACCGATTGTGTCGATGTCTGTCCGGTGGACTGTTTTCACGAAGGGCCGAATTTTCTGGTGATTGATCCGGATGAATGCATTAGCTGCCACTTGTGTGTGCCGGAATGTCCGGTGAATGCCATTTATGCAGAAGTTGATTTACCGCTGGATATGCTGCCGTATGTGCAACTGAATGCAGAACTGGCGAAATATTGGCCGGTGATCAATCAGGTGAAAGCTGCATTGCCTGATGCGGCTGAGTGGGAGAATGTGCCGGGTAAACTGAAGTATCTGGAGAAGTAGCAAGTAGCAAGGTAAAGCTTTAGCTTGCTACTTGTACCTTGCTACCTGATTACAACACCGATGGCATGATGGACAACGCGCCATGGTCGTCATACGGATCAGGCAGGTCTCTGGTCTGGTAATGCAGTAAATCGTAATAGCGGCGGATGCCTTCAACATAGCGCACCGGTTCCCAGCCGCGCGCATAGCCATGCGGCGCTTCCTTGTACCATTTGCTGCGAGTCAGCAATGGCAGGGTGGTGCGCAAATCACTCCACTTGTTCGGATTCTTGTTCAGCGCCAGTGCAATGTTGCGCGCATCTTCCACATGGTAATAACCCACGTTGTAGGCGGCGAGCGCAAACCAGGTGCGGTCGGGTTCTTCCACCTCGGGCGGGAAGCGGTCACGGATTTCGGCCAGGTAACGCGCGCCGCCGTAAATGCTGCTGTGGGGATCAAGGCGGTCGCTGATGCCGAGCTGAACGGCGGTATCGCGGGTGAGCATCATGATGCCGCGCACGCCGGTGGTTGAAACGGCTTCCGGATCCCAGTGCGATTCCTGGTAACCCATGGCTGCCAGCATGCGCCAGTCAAGGCCGAATTCGGCGGATGCCTGCTGGAACAGTGTCTGGTATTTGCCGAGGCGGGTGGCAATGTGTTGCAGATAGGTGCGGTTGCCGACGTAATCGAATTTGGCAACATGGCCATAGTGCTGTTCAATGAGCTGGGCGAGCTCGCCATTGTTGTGAATCTTCCAGAAAAACTCGGAAGCCTTGTCATACAGGCTGGTGTCCTGGCTGCTGGCAAATGCCCAGGCCAGCTGTTGCGGCGCGGAGAGATCAAAAGCCACGCGCAGTTCCAGTAAAAAACGCTGGTTCAGGGCTACTTCATTGGAGTCGGCCACGGTGTAGTCAATTACCTGGCTGTTCACCATTTGCAGCAACTCTTCACTTTCCACGTCATCGTGCTCCACCCAGTTCAGCAGGTTGTGCTGCTGTTTGAGTTGTTGCAGGCGGTCAACGTGGCTGGAGCCGGCCATTACCTCCAGTACGCCATTACCGAGGCTGGCGACGGTTTCGGGTTTGTCGCGCTGGCTGTGATATACCACCTGCTCGGTGATCTGCTGATAGCTGGGCGCAAACCGGACATGTGCCTTGCGGGCTTCTGTGACGGTGAGACCGGCCGCCGCCAGGTGAACCTTGCCTTTTTCGACACTGCGAAAAATGTCGTTGATGTTGTCCGGTACCACGACTTTCAGTTCCACGCCCAGCGAATCGGCAAACTTGCGGGCGAGGTCGTACTCCAGCCCGGTAGGGCCTTCTGCGCCTTCGTAATAAGTGGTAGGGCTATTGCGGGTGGCCACGACAAGTGTGCCAGAGGCTTGTACCTGCTGCAGCAGGGTAGGCTTCAGCAGTGATGGAATTCCCTTGATAATCAGAATGATGGCGACGAATGCGCCAATCATGAAAAGCGCCAGCACACGACTTCCGGGTTTTCTCGGCAACATGAGCATGTTTCCGTCATCGTTGATGTGGGGCGATTATACGGCTCCGGCCCGGCCGCCGCCTCCCCTGTTTGAACCACAGGGGCAAGACCGGAACAGGGACGTATGGTTCAGGCTACAAACCGGGGTAAATCACATCCTGGGGCAGGCCATGCGATTCCGGATAGCTGACTTTTACCAGATACAGCCCCTGGGCCGGTGCCGTGGGGCCTGCCACCCGGCGGTCGCGCCCGGCCAGCAGGCGGGCTATCCAGTCAACAGGCTGCTCACCGCTGCCCACCATCAGCAGTGAGCCGGTGATGTTGCGCACCATGTGATGCAAAAAGGCATTGGCCGCGATGTCCACATATATGTAATCACCCTGACGCGACACCTTTACAAAGTGAATGCAGCGGCGGGCATGCTCGGCCTGGCATTCGGAGGAACGAAAGGCTGAAAAATCCTGCTCGCCTGTTAATGCCTGCGCGGCTTCATGCATGGCCGCTATATTGATCTGGCCATGGCGCCAGCTCACCCGCTGGCTGAACAGTGCCGGCCGTCCCGGCCGATTCAGAATAATGTAGCGATACTGACGGGCCGTGGCGGTGAAACGGGCGCTGAAGTCATCGGCCACCGGGCATGACCACAGGCACGCCACATCGGGCGGCAGGTGCGCATTCACTCCCAATATCCACGCCTTGTCCGGACGTGATGCCGAGGTGTCAAAATGCACCACTTGCTGCGTCGCATGCACGCCGGTATCGGTGCGACCGGCACAAATTACCTGGATATTTTCATCCGCCACCACGGACAAGGCGCGCTCCAGAG
>JAUPMA010000091.1 GCA_030836935.1 Pseudomonadota bacterium
AATCTCTCCGGCGGTTTCAGGAATTCGGTTTTGTTTGGTGAATTTATTGAAGGTGATATCAAGGATGAGGCGTTGCTCAATAATCTGTTCTCAAAAACAAAGTTCGATGCGGTGATTCACTTTGCCTCGTTTATCCAGGTGGGCGAGTCCGTCAAGTTGCCTTCCAAATACTACAAAAATAATTTCAGCAATACACAGACACTGCTTGACACCATGGTAAGTCACGGTATCAAGAAATTCATTTTCTCATCGACCGCCGCGATTTTTGGCGAGCCGGAATATGTGCCGATTGATGAGTCGCATCCGAAGAAGCCAATCAATCCTTATGGCAAAAGCAAGTTGATGGTGGAGCAGTTACTGGAGGATTATGATCGCGCTTATGATTTGAAATCGGTGTGCCTGCGTTACTTTAACGCGGCCGGTGCGGATGAACAGGGGCGAATCGGTGAGCGCCATGAACCTGAAACACATTTGGTGCCGCTGGTTTTGCAGGCCGCATCAAAACGCCGTGATGCGATTACGGTGTTTGGCAAGGATTACGATACGCCCGATGGCACCTGCATCCGCGATTACATTCATATTGATGATTTGTGTGATGCGCATACGCTGGCGTTGAACTACTTGATGGACGGTGGTAACAGTACAGCATTCAATCTGGGGAATGGTGAAGGCTATTCGATTCGTGAAGTGATTAATGCGGCTGAAAAGGTGTCCGGCAAATCCATCAAGGTGATTGATGGTGAGCGCCGTGAAGGTGACCCGGCCCGGTTGATTGCTGACTCCAAGAAAATCATGCGTGAGTTGGGCTGGAAGCCGCAGTATGCCGAGCTGGAAACCATTGTTCGCCATGCCTGGCAGTGGGAATTGAAGTATCCATGGAAGTAGAGGTTTGTCTTTTCAACTTTCGATAAGCTCAGGGCCAATGCCATTAAGTTAATGTGTAGGTGCGCGTTACTATAGGCCCCTTGCCCTTCGCCCTCCGGGTCAGATGCGCCGTTCAAAATCGCTCCAGGCGTTTTTGTCAGGCGCACAAAAGGCTATGAAAGAACTGCAAATTTCAGATTATTTTGTGCGCCTGACGGCGCACCTACATCAGAGCCTCCTTAACCTAATGGCATTGAGCTCAGGGCGAACGGTTAGGGATGCGGGATCGACCAATTTGCCAGAAGCAAATTGGAACGTGCACAGCACGGCCAAAGGGTGGAGGGCAGGATGCACGGAATAATTTATTCGCGCAGGGTGGTCTGATTCAGATATGTTGTTCGAATATATTCGGACCTGCAACAGCAAAAGGTTCTCAATCTTAATGGTATTGATACGGATGTTGCATTTTGTTGATCAAATAACAGGTGCTAATTCCGGAAAGTACCATGGCTCGGCATGTTCAGGTATTTGCCAATAGAGAGGCGAACGTGAACTGGTTTCAGTTAAAAGTCCCTCATCCCTGAGCTGGGCGATTAGCCGTCTTGCTGTTCGCTCCGGCATGCCGCTTAATTCAATGGCCATGGAGCGTTCCAGTTTGCCGCCAATAAATGCGTTATAGAGCATCAAGCCTGCCACTTCTTTTATGCTGCCGAGGCCACGAACGCGATTGTCATTACGTGCCTGGATATAACTCATAATACGCAAATGCATTTGATCGAGCTTCAGCAAGTCAGACATGTAATTCACCTGATCCAGCGCTGTATCGAGCATGTAATCACAAAACTCGATCAGATTTTTTTGGCTCAGTGCGCCGCGGCCATCCAGGTCACCCTGTCTTGGAAAATCAGCGCGCTCAAGGAGTTGTTTATACCGATCGGACGATCGTGCAAGCCCGCGACTTAAGCACCACACCCCTGTACTTTCCATGCCAATCGATTTCAGTGCGGCATCCGTGAATAAACGTCCAACCCGGCCATTGCCATCAGCGAACGGATGCAACCATGCCAGCCGATGATGGGCGCACAGAACGGCAATAATTTTTTTATCCCCTGAGTAACGATTGGGGTTATAGGCATTGAAAAATTGCTGCATTAAACCAGGCAGACTTTCTGCAGGTGGTGGAACGTGGTTACCAACGGTCACCTGACGGCTTCGCCATGTTCCCGGAATTATTTTATCAATGACTTCATTTCTTGTATTTTTCAGCGCGCACAACGACTCGGGTACATGTTGGTAAAACTCCCTGTGTATTGACTGTATGCTCTCAACGGTGAACAACGTATCAACATCATGACTTTGCTGCGCCAGCCATTGCTGTGTTTTTATATGAGCAATGGATTCAAGCTGCAAATCCCGTTTTGCCGGATCGGCCGAAAAAATACCCAGCTGCGCTTCGCGTATTTCGTGAGGCCGGGTTCGATTGCCTTCAATGAGATTGGAGTAGTAGGAGTTGATAACCGCCATATGATTGGCGATAACACGGCGTGTATTCAAAGGAATACCAGCCAGTTTTGCGGAATCTGTGGCCAGGGCGATGGCTTTATCAGGCAAGCCGGAGCCGTTTAAGGCATGTTCATCAGGAATATAGGGAGTAAAGCTGTATTGAGTTGTTGTCATAGCTATATATGGCCGGTTAGTTGGCCGCTTTGTTTTTAACTAAATATATGTTTTTATAGCATATTTCAAATTAGCATTCTAACTTAACAGATAATGATGGCCGGTTTTGCATATTCTGCCCAAACGTGAACACTGATTCTGTTTCATCGTGAACATCCATTCTGGTTGATTGTGAACACTTTTGGTCTTTGACTTCGGGACAACAAAAAACCCGCTGTGACGCGGGTTTTGAGTGGTTCAGCGGATGCTTGCGTATGAACACTTTTGAAAGGCGAATTGGTGGTACTCAGGCGACCGCACGCGACCGTCTAAGCCTGTGGCGTAGGAAAAGATCGTCGCGCGCTGCGGACACCGGTTCAATTCCCCAAAACGGAATCGAACTGACTGCGTTACTTCAGCCCGTACCACACACCGCGTCCGCTACCGTGCTGTTCCAGATGGTTGCGCTCGGTCAGGTCGCGGAAATGTTGCTTCAAGGTGTTGCGGCTGGCTCCGGTTAGTTTGATGGCATCCATCATCGTGACGCGCCCGTGCTCTCGGGCGAATTCCACGATCTGCAGTGACAGCTCGGGCAGTGCGGCCAGCACGATCTTCTCGCGCTCAATCTTTTTCTCCAGACGCCGCACCTGCTCGGCCAGCGAACGCAAGAAGAACACGAGCCATGGTTGCCAGTTTGGAGCCTCCGTGCGGATGGTGTCTTGGGTCTGGCGCAGGGCCAGGTAATAGGCTTCCTTGTTCAGCTCGATCACACTCTCCAGCGAGCTGTACGGCACATAGGCGTAACCGGACTGGATCAGCAGCAGGCTCGTCAGCGCCCGGCTCAAACGCCCGTTGCCATCCTGAAAGGGGTGAATCTCCAGAAACACCACTACGAAGATCGCGATGATCAACAAGGGGTGCAAATGCCCCTTATCCCGCTTATCGTTCACCCACGACACCAATTCGGCCATCAGACGCGGCGTGTCAAACGGCGTGGCGGTTTCGAAGACGATCCCGATCTGTGTCCCGTTTTCATCGAAGGCGGCGACGCTGTTTGAATTGGTCTTGTACTGCCCACGGTGGCGCGCATCCTTTTTGCTGTGGCGCAGCAGAATCTGGTGCAGTTGCTTGATGTGGTTCTCGTTAAAGGGGATGTCCTGCCACGAGCTGAACACCAGATCCATCAGTTCAGCGTAACCAGCCACTTCCTGCTCGTCGCGGGTGTCGAAGGATTGGATGGCCAGGTTGGAAAGCAGGCGCTCCACCTCGCGGTCAGTCAGCTTGCTGCCCTCGATACGGGTGGACGAGCCGATGCTTTCGATGGTCGCCACCCGCCGCAGCGCTGAAAGACGCTCGGGCGCGAGCGTTCCCAAGGCCCGCCATGCGCCTTTGAATTCGTCGATCCTGGCAATCAGGCTCAGGATCTCGTGGGTGATCTGGAGGGTGTCTGAATGTAGCATGTAACCAATAATACACCCATTA
>JAUPMA010000092.1 GCA_030836935.1 Pseudomonadota bacterium
CGCATTGCGGATGCTAAAAAAATTCTTTGCGATGAAGAAGCGGCAAAAATGGTTAACGAAGATGAACTAAAAATGCGTGCCGTGCAGAATGCCGAACAAAATGGCATCGTGTTCATTGACGAAATCGACAAGGTCTGCCGACGCGGTGAACACACCGGTGCCGATGTATCACGCGAAGGTGTGCAACGTGATTTGCTGCCGCTGGTGGAGGGCTGCACAGTTTCTACCCGTTACGGCATGGTGAAAACGGATCACATCCTGTTCATTGCATCCGGCGCATTTCATCTGGCAAAACCATCTGATCTGATTCCTGAATTGCAAGGCCGGTTGCCGATTCGCGTAGAACTTGAAGCGCTAACCGCCGAAGATTTTGTTCGCATTCTTACCGAGCCCGACGCATCACTTACAGCGCAATACAAGGCACTGCTGGCTACCGAAGGTTTTACCATCGAGTTTTCCACGGATGGCATTAACCAGCTCGCCAATGTGGCATTTGAAGTCAACCAGCGCACCGAAAACATCGGCGCCCGTCGTTTGCATACGGTGATGGAGCGTTTGCTGGAAAAAGTATCGTTCGATGCGCCGGACAGGGATGGACAGACACTGCATATTGATGCCGCCTATGTTGATTCCATCCTGGGTGAACTGGTGCAGGATGAAGATTTAAGCCGTTATATTTTATAGATGCAGGTGCAAGTTTAAAGTAGAAAGTGGCAAGGAAAAGTACCAGCTTACTGCGTTTTTAGATTGCGACTTTTCGGTTCATAACTATTGAATTGACCAAATATATGATCCATTTATTGCACGCTTTTATGCCGTTACATTATGTAAGGTGGAATTACCAGGAAGCAAGGTTAAAGTAGCTGATGTACTTTCCTTGCTACTTGTAACTTTTACCTTGCTACTTCTTTCGGAGAAATTATGCCAAAACCAACCAATATCAATCTGCACCAGAAATCCCGGACGCTTGAAATAGAGTTCGATGACGGCAAATCATTCAAATATACCTGTGAGTTTTTGCGCGTGCATTCACCTTCTGCCGAAGTGCAGGGGCATGGCCCCGGTGAAGAAAAACTTCAGGTCGGCAAGGAGGATGTAGCAATTACTGCCATAGAACCTGTTGGTCACTACGCTATTAAACTGGTGTTTGATGATAACCATGATAGTGGCTTGTTCTCCTGGAATTATCTGTATGACCTGGGCACTCACTACGATGCCAAATGGGAAAACTATTTACAGCGCATGAAAGACGCCGGTGCACTTCGTAAACCCCATCATTAAGTACGTTGCAGCACTGCTGATAATGCTGCCGCTGATAACCGGTTGTTCAACTGCGCCGGTTGATTTCGACCGCCGTGATTATGTATCCGATACCGCTGCGGTTATTTTCATTTATCGGCCTGATGCACTGGCCAATGTGATGATCTCACCCCATGTTATTGTTGATGGCGAACCTCTGTTCGCCATCAACAATAAACAGTTTCATACGCTGCAACTCCCAGCAGGCCGGCATCATTTCAAACTGGAATTAGCCGAACGTTATCAGGGCAATTCCGGCGTGCTGCTCGAAACCCTTGCCGGCCAGTTGTATTTTTTACGCATTGATACTGCCGTGAAATTTCAGCAAAACCGGCCTTATGACAGAAGCTTTGATATTCTCCCCGTTACAGAAGCCGAAGCCCTGGCGCAAATTGGCCTGTGCAAACCCGCTGTTTTATCCCGCAATCCGGATTCCCCGGCCGAACCGGCACCTACAAAAACTTCCGGTTATTCAAATGAGACATTCCGCAATCCGTTTTCACATTAGGCCCATCGTCAGCCCATCCTCGTTGCCGATCTCGCGTGGTATCCTACACACCTTCGTTATTAACCCTGGATCAGGCGCATGAACCAAAACAAAACCCACTTCGGCTTTGAACAGGTGCCGCTGGATGAAAAGGTAAAACGTGTTGCCGGTGTGTTCCATTCCGTCGCGGATAAATATGACGTGATGAATGATTTGATGTCATTCGGTGTGCATCGTTTATGGAAACGGTTCACCCTGGCGCAAACCGGATTGAAAGCCGGACAGCGTGTGCTGGATCTGGCTGGTGGCACCGGTGATCTCGCCATGAAAATGTCGCGCATGGTGGGTGCCGGCGGCGAAGTGGTTTTATCCGACATCAACGCTTCCATGCTCAATGTTGGCCGTGAGCGTTTGCTCGATGCCGGCATCACCGGCAACATGCGTTATGTTCAGGCCAATGCCGAATGCCTGCCGTTTCCGAATGATTATTTTGATTGTGTAACCATGGCATTCGGATTGCGCAACGTAACAGACAAAGATGCAGCATTGCGCTCCATATTCCGCGTACTCAAACCCGGTGGCCGGTTGCTGGTGCTGGAATTTTCCAAACCCGTTGCTCCCGGTTTATCGCCGCTTTACGATGCGTATTCATTCAGGATTCTGCCGATAATGGGCAAGCTGGTGGCTAATGATGAAGAAAGTTACCGTTATCTTGCTGAATCCATTCGCATGCATCCCGATCAGGAAACATTGAAAGGCATGATGCTTGAGGCCGGGTTCCAGAAAGTGAATTATCACAATTTAACCGGCGGCATAGTGGCTTTGCATAAAGGTTACAAACTTTAATTTTATGTCACTGACGCAATCACTCATCGCCGCACTCGAAACGGCCTGTAACCGTTATCTGGCACTGGATGATGAAGCCTTGCCAAAACTGGCGGCTTTTGAAGGCAAAATTATTGCGATTGAAATTACCGGTTTTAACCAGAATATTTTTTTGTTTCCTTCAGCTGACGGCATCATGCTACTCACTGATTATGATGGTGATGCCGACACCACTATCAGCGGCACCCCTATGGCTCTTGCCAAACTTGGTTTGGCTGAAGATTCTGCATCTGTTTTATTCGGCGGCGAAATTCGTATTACCGGTGATACCCGGCTGGGCCATCAATTCAAGAAAGTATTGCAGCAACTCAATATCGACTGGGAAGAACATCTTTCACGCTATCTGGGCGATATGGCAGCACATCAGCTCGGCAATGCGGCGCGCGATTTTGCAAAATGGATGCGGCGCAGCAACCAGTCAATGCACCTGAATGCGGGTGAATATTTGCAGGAAGAATCCAGGCTGGTTGCGGGCAAGGCAGAGATTGACCGATTTGCCAGAGAAGTCGATGAGTTGCGGGATGCGGTGGATAGAATGGAAGCCAGGATTTCACGCTTAACCTAGCAACCAGAACCCGGCTACGAAAAATTCCTGCGATAAAAATCCACCAGCGTAACCGCCGATAACAATATGGCGTACACCAGCGTTTGCCCAAGTACATTCATCAATTCAGAAATATTGTTTGCGCCATACAACAACCATTCACTGCGGGTAAATTCATGCAATGTTGGCAGCAACCACGACAACAGCCCGACAAAACCGTTGATAAATTGCTGACTGATGCCGGTGCTATGCACAATCGGGTTTTCAGCTATCAACTGAATAGCCGCCATGCTGCGCGCCGCCACATAAAATAAAAACACGGCAGAAATGGCGGCGGGAATTTGTTTGAAGGTAAACAGCATCACCAAACCCAGACAGGTTACCAGCAACAACTCGCAACAAAAACTGATGCCCCACCATAACACCGCATAAGGTTCGGCATACACCAGCAGCAGGGATGAAAACAAAAAAGCCAGCATCAAGCCGATCAATGCAAACCCCGCGAGCTTGCCAAAATAAAAATTTGCACGCGGCACATCCATTGCCAGCAGCAATTCCAGCGATTTGTCATGCAATTCGCGCAATACTGAAGTCACTACAATCAAGGCCAGCATCACCACGCCGCTGATGCGTAACATGGCGGCAAGAATTGAAATCTGGATCTGTGTGTGTTCGGTAATGGCAACATCACCGATGAAGGCGCTTAAGCCAAAGGCGATGAAGGCAATGGTGAATGCCAGCCATAGCAGGCGGTTGCGCAGGGCTTCGAGTAAGGTGTATTTGGCAATGACGGGAATGTGCTTCATGAAGACAAGTAATGTGAATAGTTGTTATTTTTCTGCCGATAACCGTTACAGTTTGCCAGCGGCGCTCATTCGGTTATACAAAGTGAAAGGTGACATCCAGATTACCAGATCATTGAAAGGGCCATTGCCGGTTGCGCCATTTGTAAGTGTATCCTTGTACTCGTGGTCAACAAAAACGCGATCATCGCTGACCAGGAAAGAACGGCCAGATGGGCCAGCGGTCAATGCTGTTGCAGCAGAATTTTCCTGCTGGTCACCTCCGGTTATGCCAAGGCCGGAATGCGCATCAATGCCGTCCTTGCCCAGTGATACCAGTACAGCAACAGCGGTGGTTACCCATGTTTGATTTGCACTGGTGCAACTTCCTGGATTGGTGCTTTCCAGTTTGCAAATTACAAGATCGGGATCCAAATATACCGCATCAGGTGTTT
>JAUPMA010000093.1 GCA_030836935.1 Pseudomonadota bacterium
GCAAGGGACAGATTATCGACGGCGATGAAATTTTGTATCTGATTATCAAATCACGTGTTCATGCCGGCGCGGTGATGCAAGGCGTTGCAGGAACCCTGATGAGCAACATGGGGCTGGAGCTGGCTGTGCGCAGCATGGGACTGGAATTCGAGCGCACCGCTGTCGGTGATCGTTATGTACTCGAATGCCTGCAGGAAAAAAACTGGACACTGGGCGGCGAATCATCCGGCCACATTATCTGTCTGGATCGCACCACAACCGGTGACGGAATTGTTTCGGCCCTGCAGGTGATGGCCTATCTTGCGGAAACCGGTCAGTCTTTGCACGAAGCACTGAACGGCATGGTGAAAATGCCGCAACGCCTGGTGAATGTGCCCTTGCCGGTAAAAACCAATCCGGTGAATGAACCTAAAGTAAAAGCGGCGGTGGCGGATGTGGAAAAACAGCTCAATGGCCGTGGCCGTGTGTTGTTGCGTCCATCCGGCACTGAACCGCTGATTCGCGTGATGGTGGAAGGCGAAGACGAAAAACAGGTGTTTGCTTATGCGCAACAAATTGCCGATGCGGTTGCAGACTCCGTTGCGCATGCTGGCTAAAAGCCTTGACGCAGAGATGCAGAGACGCAGATTTTTATAATGCAAGGTCTCTGTCTTTCTGTGCCTCTGTGTCGAAATGTTTGAGTATCTGAATGCTTCGCCTGACCGAAATCCGCCTGCCACTCGATCACGCCGAACCCGCCTTGCGGGATGCGATTGTTTCGCGACTGAATATTCCCGAATCGGATCTGGTTCAATTCAAGATATCACGTCGCGGTTATGATGCGCGCAAGCGCGATGCAATTGTTCTGGTGTACACACTGGAAGTTGAAACAAAAAACGAGCCTGAAATACTGGCGCGGTTCAGGGATGACAAACATATTTCGCTGTTACCGGACATGCGCTACCGGTTTGTCACCCATGCGCCGGAAAATATGGCTTCACGCCCGGTGGTGATTGGCATGGGCCCGGCCGGTTTGTTTGCCGGTCTGATTCTGGCGCAAATGGGATTTCGTCCGGTTATTCTTGAACGCGGCAAGGCGGTGCGTGAACGCACCAGGGATACATTTGGTCTGTGGCGGAAACATGAGCTGAATCCCGAATCCAATGTGCAATTTGGCGAAGGCGGCGCCGGCACATTCTCGGATGGAAAATTGCACACTCAGATCAGCGATCCGCAACATTATGGCCGCAAGGTGCTGGAAGAATTTGTGGCGGCCGGCGCACCGGAAGAAATACTGTATGTGAGCAAACCGCATATCGGCACCTTTCGCCTGGTGAGCATGGTGGAAAAAATGCGCGCCAGTATTGAAAGCCTGGGCGGTGAAATCCGGTTTCAGTCGCGGGTGGATGATATTGAAACTGAAGATGGACGCATTAAGGCGTTAATACTTCAAAACGGAGAAAAAATTCAGGCGCAACATGTAGTGCTGGCAGTGGGTCACAGCGCACGCGATACATTTGAAATGCTGTATCGTCGCGGCGTGTACCTGGAAGCCAAACCTTTTTCCATCGGCTTTCGTATCGAACATCCGCAAACCATGATTGATCGTTGCCGTTTTGGAAAATTCGCCGGACATCCCTTGCTCGGCGCGGCGGATTACAAACTGGTGCATCACTGTCAGAATGGCCGAACGGTTTACAGTTTTTGCATGTGCCCGGGCGGACAGGTTGTGGCTGCCACATCAGAAAAAGATTGCGTCGTCACCAATGGCATGAGCCAGTATTCACGCGCCGAACGCAACGCCAATGCCGGTATTGTGGTGGGCATTACACCCGAGCCGGATTTTCCCGGCAGCCCGCTCGCGGGCATTGAGTTGCAGCGACAGATTGAATCACGCGCATTTGAACTTGGCGGCAGCGATTATTCTGCGCCGGGCCAACTGGTAGGTGATTTTCTGATGCAAAAACCGTCAACAACTTTAGGCAGTGTGCAACCGTCTTATCAGCCCGGTGTAAAACTGTGCGATTTGAGCAGCGTATTGCCGGAATACGCCATCACCGCCATTCGTGAAGCGATACCTGCCATTGATAAAAAAATCCGTGGTTTTGCCATGCACGACGCCGTACTCACCGGCGTGGAAACCCGTACCTCATCACCGGTGCGCATCAAACGTCACGACGATAATCTGCAAAGCATCAACACAAGAGGTTTGTATCCATGCGGTGAAGGCGCCGGTTATGCCGGCGGTATTTTGTCGGCGGCGGTGGATGGTATTCGCGTAGCGGAAGCGCTGGCGCTGGATGTGATGAAAGAATTGGTCTGATTGTCCGGGATTTTACGCATTGAGTTGAAGAATACTGACTCACAAATCAGCTTGCTCAAATTTGATCAGCAGGCTTCCTGTCTTAAGAATGACGCGCGGCAAATCTTTCAATGTGTTGCAAAACCGCCAGCATGTCATTTGCCAACAGAAAGGCCCGGTTCAGTATGGCGGATTGAATATCTGGATTGTTCGGGTAATCGTGTGAAAATTCATTGCGCATTTCATGCAGCAGCAACCATTGTGTTGCGGATGGAATACCACCAATTTTTTCCAGGCGATGAAGTTTGTCGAGAAAGGCAGAATCTTCGGGTTCCTTGGCGAGTTCCAGCACAGCAGGAAAAAGTCTGGCGCCCATGGTGTCCTGGAGTTTGGCAAAACGTGTGGAAAATTGATCCAGAAATGCCAGCCCAATGTCATCAAGTTGCTGCATGGATGCGGCTGTCAGCGGAAAGCGTGGTTGCAACCTGGTTTTGGCGTGCGCCAGCAGTTCCGCATGGCGTTTGCATGTTTGCAATATGGCGGGGTAGGTGTCAGTGATCATGACAGCAGGATTCCTGTTTTTTTGGCAATGCCGTAGATGGGTAATTCTTCCGTGGTATTGGCGGGGCGAATCACAACATCTATTTTCTGGTAGCCCAGTGCCTGGTGCAGGGCCATTAAGAAATGCAGTTTGGCATTCACCAGTTCATCCATCTCTGATGATTGCGGTTCTATGTACAGATCAATATCACCACCCCTGGCCATGTCGTTGACGCGGGAACCAAACAGCCAGACGCGGGTGTTGCGGCCAAACAGTTCGGTAGCGCTTTTGCGAATGGTTTCAATTTGATGCCGGGTGAGGCGCATCGGTGGATTGTCCGGTGGTGAACAGGTCATTGACCATACTGAAGGCAGGCCGTACTGGCCACCTGATTGATGCAGGTTCCGCAGGTTCAACCTTGAAACTCCCTATCTCGCCCTATAAACTGTGCCACCTTTTCAAGCCTACCCGATGCGGAGCCTACAATGCGACAGCCCATGATTGCCGGCAACTGGAAAATGAACGGTTCCACCGCCAGTGTTAAAGAACTGATTGCGGGCATCAAGGCGGGGATGGCATCGGTTAGCAAGGCGGCCGTGGTGGTGTGTCCGCCCGCGATTTACATTCCGCAGGTGATGGCGGATATCACCGGTAGCAAAATTGCTTGTGGCTCGCAGAACATTGCCGACCAGGACAAGGGTGCGTTTACCGGTGAAATCGCCGGTTCCATGCTGAAAGACCTGGGCTGCCAGTACGCCATCATCGGTCATTCTGAACGCCGCAGCCTGTATGGCGAGAGCGACGAACTGATTGCCAAGCGATTTGCCGCCGCGCGCCGTGCAGGCATCAAGCCGATTTTTTGCATAGGTGAGACTCTGGCCGAGCGTGAAAAGGGCATTACCAATGATATCTGCGCCCGCCAGATTGACGCGGTAATTGCGCTCGAAGGTGTGGCGGCGCTCGCCGATGGTGTGATCGCTTACGAACCGGTGTGGGCCATCGGTACCGGCAAGACCGCCTCGCCGCAACAGGCGCAGGAAGTGCATGCATTTATTCGCGGCAAGATTGCCAAACTGGACAAGGCCGTGGCCGAGAAAGTGCAGATTCTGTACGGTGGTTCGATGAATGCGGCTAATGCCACCGAACTGCTGGCCCAGCCCGATATTGATGGCGGCCTGATTGGTGGTGCAGCTCTCAAGGCCGAAGACTTTTTAACTATCTGCCGCGCGGCTGGATAAGGAAACACAAGTGAGTACGATTCTTCTGGTAGTGCATGTATTGTTGTCACTGGGCATTATTGGCCTGGTGCTGTTGCAACGCGGCAAAGGTGCCGATGCCGGTGCCGCACTGGGTGGTGGTGCGTCGGCTACCATGTTTGGTGCGCGCGGTGCGGCCAATTTTTTGAGCCGCAGCACGGCGATACTGGCCGCACTGTTTATTGTCAACAGCCTGGCGCTGGCCTATCTGGCTTCCAGTCAGGAAGTGAAAGGCAGTATTACGGAAACCCTGCTGGTCCAGCCAGCGGTGAGTGATGTACCGGAAGCCAGCGTACCGGCAGCTCCGGCATCGGATGTGCCGCCAGCGCAGTAAGTAAAATTTCACCGGACAGAAGTCCGGTGGGTGGTGAATGGATAATTACTGCCACGCCAGGGACGGCAATGATGAACCTCAGTTTTGTAGGTGCGCCTTCAGGCGCACATTGGAAATTTGCCGACGTGGGCGAAACGCATGCGTTGA
>JAUPMA010000094.1 GCA_030836935.1 Pseudomonadota bacterium
TCCTTGGAAAAGAAACCGGAAAATCCCGGAAAACCGATCAGCGCCAGCGAACCAATAAGTGATGTCCAGTAAGTAACTGGCATGTACTTTTTCAATCCGCCCATTTTGCGAATGTCCTGTTCGTGATGCATGGCGATAATCACCGAACCGGCCGCAAGAAACAGCAGCGCCTTGAAGAAAGCGTGCGTCATTAAATGAAACACCGCCGCCGAATATGCCGACACACCCAGCGCTACCGTCATGTAACCCAGTTGCGACAGGGTTGAATACGCCACCACGCGCTTGATGTCGTTTTGCACAATACCGATCAGGCCCATGAAAAAGGCCGTGATGGAACCGATAACCAGCACAAAACTCAGTGCAGTTTCCGACCACTCGAATAAAGGTGACATGCGCGCCACCATGAAAATGCCGGCCGTTACCATGGTTGCAGCGTGAATCAATGCAGAAATCGGTGTCGGACCTTCCATAGAGTCCGGCAGCCAGACATGCAGCGGCACCTGCGCAGATTTACCCATGGCGCCAATAAACAGCAAAATACCGATCACCGTCATCAGTGACATTTCGGTGCCCATGAGCAAAATGGTTTGATTGGCCATTTGCGGCGCGCGGCCAAATACTTCCGCATAATCCAGACTGCCGGCGTACATCACAATGGCCGCAATGCCCAGAATAAAACCGAAGTCACCAACACGATTCACCAGAAATGCTTTCAGGTTGGCGTAAATCGCCGTTTCCTTTTTGTACCAGAATCCGATGAGCAGATACGACACCAGACCCACCGCTTCCCAGCCAAAAAACAGTTGCAGGAAATTATTCGACATCACCAGCATCAGCATGGCGAAAGTAAACAGCGAAATGTAACTGAAGAAACGCTGGTAACCCGGATCATCCTGCATGTAACCGATGGTGTACACATGCACCGCGAGCGACACACCGGTAACCACCGCCATCATCATTACGGTGAGGTGATCAATCAGAAACCCGATTTCAAAACGCAAGCCGTCACTCACCATCCAGGTATAAACCGTTGCATTGTAGGTTTCCGCAGCCATGAACACGTGCTGGTACAACGCCATCAGTGACAACAGAAACGAGGTGGCCACACCGGCGATAGTAATGACATGCGCACCGGAACGACCGATCTGCCTGCCGAAAAATCCGGCAATGATCGCGCCGAGCAATGAAGCCAGAGGAATGAATAAATAAATGGTTTCCACGTTTACCCCTTCAGGCTATCCAGTTCTTTCACATTGATGGTGTGACGATTGCGGAACAGCACCACCAGAATGGCCAGGCCAATTGCCGCTTCTGCTGCGGCCACTGTCAGAATGAAAAATACGAAAACCTGCCCGGCTGTATCACCGAGAAAATAGGAAAACGCAATGAAATTGATATTCACCGCCAGCAACATCAGCTCGATGCACATCAGCAGAATGATCACATTCTTGCGGTTGATAAAAATACCGACCACGCTCAGTGCGAACATGATGGCGGCCAGAATCAGATAGCTGGACAAGGGGATCATGATTATTCTTTCTCTTTTGTCTCGGCAGGTTCTGCCGCCATTTTTATCACGCGCAAACGATCGGCCTTTTTCACCTGGATCTGCTTGCCCGGTGTCTGGTATCTGGTTTCCGGCCGCTTGCGCATGGTCAGGGAAATGGCCGCCACTATCGCTACCAGCAGAATCACCGCAGCAATTTCAAATGCATAAACATAGTCGGTGTACAGCACGCCACCCAGTTCCCGGGTATTGCTGTAATCGGCCGCATGCCGCGCAGGTTCCGCAAAATTCTGCAAGCCAAAATGATCCGGGCCAACCACCATTACCAGTTGCGCAATCAGCAACAGCGCAATGGCAATACCAAATGGCAAATAGCGATTACCGGCATCACGCAACGATGCCAGATTGATATCCAGCATCATCACCACAAACAGGAAAAGCACCATCACGGCACCGACATACACCAGCACCAGTGCAATGGCGAGAAATTCCGCCTCCAGCAATATCCAGATGGCCGAAGTGGCAAAAAATGTCAGCACCAGAAACAACGCCGAATGCACCGGATTGCGTGCCGCAATCACACCGATGGCGGATAACACCATGATGGTGGAGAAGGCATAAAAAACGATTTCAGGAAAACTCATAGTTGTCTCGTTATTGAGCAATTAAATTCATTTCAGGATCGCGCAGTGGATAAGTGCAGAAATCCACCAGGCAAGTACAAAGGTTAATGTTTAAAGTGGCCAGGAAAAACTTCCCTTTGTACTTTAAGCTTTAAACTTTAACCTTATCTATACTTCGCATCCGCTGTTTTGCAGGCCGCAATTTCCGCTTCGTATTTATCGCCCACGGCCAGCAGCTTGTCCTTGGTCATGATGTTCTCGCCGCGCTTTTCAAAGTGATATTCGAAAATCGGTGTTTCGACAATGGCATCCACCGGACAGGCTTCTTCACAAAAACCGCAATAAATGCATTTGAACAGATCAATATCATAGCGCGATGTCCGGCGCGTGCCGTCTTCACGTTCAACCACGTCAATGGTAATGGCGAGTGCCGGACATACGGCTTCGCACAATTTGCAGGCAATGCAGCGTTCTTCGCCACTGGCATAACGCCGCTGCGCATGCAGGCCGCGAAAACGCGGTGACATGGGTGTTTTCTCATCCGGATACTGCACAGTAATCTTGCGCGCAAACAAGTAACGCAATGTCACCGACATGCCCTTGATCAGTTCAAGAAACAGGAAACTCTGAATGTAATGCTTGAGCTTCTTCATTATTTTTTCCTACACCGACCAGGGACCAACATGCAACACCACCATCACCGCTTCGACAAACAGCCACACCAGCGTTACCGGTATCAATACTTTCCAGCCCAGGCGCATGATCTGGTCGTAGCGGTAACGGGGAAATGTGGCACGAATCCACAGGAACATGAAAATAAAGAATGCCGTTTTCGCCAGGAACCACTGGATGCCGTCTCCGAGCAACGGCACATCCGACATGGAAGCAAAAGGCGACAGCCAGCCGCCAAAGAACATCAAACCGGTGAGCGCCGAAATCATGATGATGTTGGCGTATTCCGCCAGGAAAAATACCGCGAACGCCATACCGGAATAATCCACATGAAAACCGGCGACGATTTCCGATTCACCTTCAGCGACATCAAACGGCGCGCGATTGGTTTCGGCGACGCCAGAAATAAAATAGACAAAAAACAGCGGCAGCAACGGCAACCAGAACCAGCTGAAAAATCCGCCTTGCTGTTTGTTCACAATGTCACCCAGATTCAGACTGCCGCCAGCCATCAGCACGCCCACCAGCGCAAAACCCATGGCGATTTCGTAGGCCACCACCTGCGCTGCCGAACGCAGCGCGCCCATCATGGCGTATTTGGAA
>JAUPMA010000095.1 GCA_030836935.1 Pseudomonadota bacterium
AGTCTTATGATTATTTTGCAACCATGAAATCGGGTGATGTAATTTATCTGGATTACATTCCGGGAAAGGGTACACGCCTGAGTATCAATAATCAGTTGCGGGGTTTTATTGAAGGCGCGGATTTTTATCGTGCGGCGCTCAAGGTCTGGATTGGAGATCATCCCGCACAGTTACCTTTGAAACAGGGTATGCTGGGTTCGCAGGATGTGGCGTTTACGGAATAAACGCATGGCAACAATTTATCTGAATTCCGCCCACACCGGGCAATGATCCGACGGTTTTTCCATGCCGCGAATTTCATAATCGATTCCGGCATCTGCGAGATCTGCTGAAAGTGTGCGGCTCGCCAGAATCAGATCAATTCGCAATCCATGTTGCGGATTATTTTCAAAACCGCGGCTGCGGTAATCAAACCAGCTGAAACGGTTGCCGGCATCGGGCTGGCGCAGACGGAAAGTATCCATCATTCCCCAGTCTGTTATTTTTGCCAGCCACTCGCGTTCTTCCGGAAGAAAACTGCATTTGCCGGTTTTCAGCCAGCGTCTGGCGTTGTCTTCACCCAGGCCTATATCCAGATCCAGCGGTGCTACATTCATGTCGCCCATGAGTATGATGGCGTCATCAGGCGAACAGTTGTCTTGCAGATGCTGTAATACATCGGCATAGAATTTTCTTTTTGCAGAAAATTTTATTTCATTGTCCCGGCTTTCACCCTGCGGAAAATATCCATTCATTACCAGGAGTTTTCTGCCATTGTGTATGAACTCAGCCTGAATGAAACGGCGCTGGGCATCGTCATGATCATGACTGAAACCTTTCTGCGTGGCGACAGGTGTCTGTTTGCAGAGCAGGGCTACGCCGTAATGGGTTTTCTGGCCATGATAAACAGCGTGATAGCCGAGTGCACGCACCATATCCAGCGGAAAATCCACGTCTGTGACTTTGGTTTCCTGGATGCCGATAATGTCAGGATGATGTTTGGCTACCAGCGCCTGTAATTGATGTTCGCGGGTGCGTATGCTGTTGGTATTGAAGGAGATGATTTTCATGAAAGAAAGTGTAAAGTAGCATGTGGCAAGGGTAAAGATTAAAATGCACCTGTGTTTCTATCCGGAGTACATCATGCTTAACATTACACCCATACCGGCCTTCTCGGATAACTACATTTGGATGCTGCAACGCAGTGGATCAAGCGCTGTTGTGCTGGTTGATCCCGGCGAAACCCGGCGCATTTTGCGTCAGGTGGATGAACAGGGTATCAGGCCTGTGGCATTATTGATTACGCATCATCACGCGGATCATGCTGGCGGCATTGCGCAATTGCTGGAGAGATTTCCGGCGTTGGAGGTGTATGGTCCGGCCAGCGAAAATATTGCTGGTGTAACACATCCGGTCAGACAGGATGACCGGATAGACATTGCTGAAATGAATATATCGTTTCAGATACTGGATGTGCCGGGTCATACCCGTGGCCATGTCGCTTATTACGGTGAGGGCGTACTGTTTTGTGGTGATACGGTTTTTGCCTGTGGCTGCGGCCGCCTGTTTGAAGGCACGCCAGAGCAGATGACGGAATCGCTGGAAAAAATTGCTGCACTGCCGGCTGCAACAAAACTTTATTGCGCCCACGAATACACACTCTCCAACATCGGTTTTGCACGCTGGGTGGAGCCGGACAATGAAAATTTATTGCAGCGTGACGATGATGACATGGCGCGCCAGGAGAAAGGAATTCCAACGGTGCCGTCCACGCTTGATCTGGAATTGAAAACCAATCCGTTTCTGCGTTATCGCGTGCCGGCTGTCAAACAGGCAGCAGAAGAATTCGCCGGAAAAAAATTGAACTCCGATGCGGAAGTGTTTGCGGCAATCCGGCGCTGGAAAGATACGGAATATGATTGAGTTTAGGGCGAAGGTGAAAGTTTAAAGCAGCAAGTGAAGGCCTTTTATACCTTGCCTTGTTTGATGGTTTAACCAAATAAAAACGGCAGCCGAAGCTGCCGTTTTTTTATAACTTGCGAAAAATTATTTTTTCGCATCCAGCGCCTGATAGTAATCCATCAGGATCTTGGCGACTTCCGGACGTGAAAATTCCGGTGGCGGTGCAATGCCGTTGCCGAGCATTTCACGAACCTTGGTGCCAGAGAGCAGGATGAAATCTTCTTTCTGGTGATCCGGTGCTTCGTTCATCATTACAACGCGATTCAGTTTCTTTGAATGCGCGGTGTGGTCAGCACGGAAAATTTCGATCTGCAGTGCGCCTTTCGGTACGTCGGTATCGAAAATGGTCTGTGCATCGAAAGCACCGTAGTAATCACCTACACCCGCGTGGTCACGGCCGATGATGAAGTGGGTGGCGCCCATGTTCTGGCGGAATACGGCATGCAGTACCGCTTCGCGCGGGCCGGCGTAGAGCATGTCGAAACCGTAGCCGGTAACCATGGCGGAGTTGGGTTTGAAATACAGTTCAACCATCTTGCGGATGGCCGCGTCACGCACCGGCGCCGGGATGTCACCCTTTTTCAGTTTGCCCAGCAGCATGTGAATTACCAGACCGTCACAGCCCAGGCGTTGCATGGCCATGTGGCAGAGTTCTTCGTGTGCGCGGTGCATCGGGTTACGGGTCTGGAAGGCTACGACTTTTTTCCAGCCGCGTTCGGCGATTTCGTTACGGATTTCAACAGCGGTGCGGAAAGTGTCGGGGAATTCGCTCTGGAAGTAGCTGAAATTCAGCACCTGGATCGGGCCGGACAAGATCACTTTGCCCTGTTTCATGAATTCGGCCACGCCAGCGTGTTCCGGATCAACGGTGCGATAGATTTTTTCGCAGATCAGTTTCTTTTCAGCGTCAGTGAAGGTTTCAACCGCTTTCACATCCATCACTGCCATCACCGGGTTGCCGGCGACATTGGGATCTTTCAGTGCGATACGGCTGCCAGCCTTGATGCTGCCGGCGTCGTCAACCAGATTCAGTACCGGAGTCGGCCAGAACAGGCCGCTGGTGGTGTGCAGTTTTTCAGCAACACTCAGCGCATCTGCCTTGTTCATGTAACCGGTGAGCGGGTTGAAATAACCGGCACCCAGCATGGCAGCGTTACCGGCCGCAGCCGATGACATCATGATGGATGGCAGGGTCAGTGCTTCTTTGCGCAGCGCTTCGTTCTTGGCTGCGTCATAGACGAACAGCGGGTTGAGTGTGTCGGAGCCGTGTGGGCGGATCATGCAGGTTTTCTCCTCGTAAAGTCATGCGGGTGTTATTTGAACCGCGGCAGCTTAGTGGCTACGGGTCATGGATGTCTTGATTTCCATCATGGCAACGCAGATGTAGCCAAGGG
>JAUPMA010000096.1 GCA_030836935.1 Pseudomonadota bacterium
CACATGCGGCCTGAAGTGTAGGAGCGGGCCATGCCCGCGACCACCCTGCTTAAAAACTGAAGTCCGCAAATGCACGCGAATAAAAGAACAAGAATTATTCTTGCCTTATTTGCGTTTATTAGCGTTCATTTGCGGACTTCTGCTTTTGATCAGGCGATCGCGGGCATGGCCCGCTCATACGGGTTATTTGTGAGGATTTATGAAACTGCTCGCACTCGACACCGCCACCGAAGCCTGTTCGGCCGCCCTGTATATTGATGGTGAAATTCGCCAGCAATTCCAGATGGCGCCGCGCGAACACACGCAGCTGATTCTGATGCAGGCGCAAGCCTTGCTGGATGAAGCGGGTTTGAGCATCAATCAACTCGATGCACTGGCGTTTGGCCGTGGGCCGGGTTCATTTACCGGTGTGCGCATTGCTGCTTCAGTGATTCAGGGCATGGCCTTTGGTGCGGATTTGCCCGTGCTGCCGGTTTCAACCCTTGCATCCATGGCGCAGTTGATGCTGGAGCAGCATGCGGTAACGCATGTTATCAGTGCGATTGATGCACGCATGGGCGGTATATACACGGCAGGCTACATTTCCGATGGCACGCTGATGCGTTTGAGAGGTATAGAGGTTTTATGTGCGCCGCAGGAAATTGATTTGCCGGGTTATCTGGGGTGGATCGGTGCCGGCACCGGCTGGTTGGGTCATGGCGATCAGTTGAAACAGCGGCTGGGTGATCGGGTGACGCGCATTTATCCGGATGTCTGGCCACAGGCTGCCACGATTGCGCGCCTGGCAGTGGATGATTTTGTGAACGGACGGGCAGTCAGTGCGGAACAGGCGCAGCCCGTCTATTTGCGCGATGATGTAGCGAAGAAAAGTAGCAAGTAAAGGCGGTTCCTTGTTACTTGCTACCTGCAACTTGCTACTGCAAATGGCTGCCAAAGGCAGCCATTTGCAGTTAAAATGCGCCCCTGTTCCAACCAGCCTGGTTTGCCATGATTGAAATTAATCCCGTCCTGAACAAAATTGCCGACCTCGGTGAGCGCAGCGCTGCGCTCAGGGGGTATCTTTGACTTCGATGTAAAAAAAGAACAGTTGGATGAAATCCAGCGTGAACTCGAACAGCCCAATGTCTGGAATAACCCGGAACGTGCGCAAAAACTCGGGCAGGATCGTGCCCGTCTGGAAGAAATTGTCGGCACGCTGGAGCGCATGAGCAAAGGACTGGTTGATGCACGCGATCTTCTCGACATGGCGGTTGAAGAAAAAGACGAAGACAGCATCAGCTCCGTGATCACGGACCTTGATACCATGGAAAAGCAGATTGCCGATCTGGAATTTCGCCGCATGTTTTCCGGCGAAATGGATTCGCATAATGCCTTTCTCGATATTCAATCCGGTTCCGGTGGTACCGAGGCGCAGGACTGGGCCGAAATTTTATTGCGCATGTATTTGCGCTGGGGTGAAGCCCACGGTTTTAAAACCGAACTGGTTGAAGCATCCGCCGGTGAAGTCGCCGGGATCAAAAGTGCCACCATCAGTTTTCAGGGGCCTTATGCCTACGGCTGGTTGCGCACCGAAACCGGTGTGCACCGGCTGGTGCGCAAATCGCCGTTTGATTCCGGCAATCGCCGCCACACTTCTTTTGCGGCCGTGTTTGTCTCGCCCGAAGTGGATGACGACATCGATATCGAAATCAATCCTGCCGATCTGAAAGTGGATACTTACCGTGCCAGTGGCGCCGGTGGTCAGCACGTTAATAAAACCGAATCGGCCATTCGTATTACCCATCAACCCAGCGGTGTGGTGGTGGCGTGTCAGATGGAACGCTCGCAACATGCCAACCGTGATCGCGCCATGAAAATGTTGCGCGCACGTTTGTATGAAATTGAAGTGCAAAAACGCAATCAGGTAAAAGATGCGGTGGAAGCCGGTAAATCGGATATCGGCTGGGGCAGCCAGATTCGCTCTTACGTGCTGGATCAATCGCGCATCAAGGATTTGCGCACCAATGTCGAAACCGGCAATACCCAGGCGGTGCTGGATGGCGGACTGGATATGTTTATTGAAGCCAGTTTGAAATCGGGATTGTAATTAATAAGTAGCAAGGTTAAAGCTTAAAGTAGCAAGTAAAAGCATTTCCTTGCCACCTGCAACTTGCTACTTCTCACAAGAGATGAGTCAATGTCAGATAAAGAAATATCCAACGAACAACCGCAAGACGAAAACAAGCTGATTGCGCAACGCCGTGAAAAATTGCAGGCCTTGCGTGATGCCGGCAATGCCTTCCCCAATGATTTCCGTCGCGATGCGCTGGCGGCCGAGCTGCATGCAGAATTTGGTCATCTTCCCGCCGAAGAACTGGAACAGAAACAGGTTCGCGTAAAACTCGCAGGCCGCATGATGGCCAAGCGCATTATGGGCAAGGCGAGCTTTACGCATTTGCAGGATATGTCCGGCCGCATTCAGTTGTTTGTACAGCGCGACAGCCTGCCGGAGAATGTGTACAACGAACAATTCAAGAAATGGGATGTGGGTGACATTATCGGTGCAGAAGGTACTGTGTTCAGAACCCAGGCTGGTGAATTATCGGTTAAGGTGGACAGTATTCGTCTGCTTACCAAATCATTGCGTCCCTTGCCGGAGAAATGGCATGGTTTGAGCGATACCGAATCGCGTTATCGTCAGCGTTATGTTGATCTCATCATGAATCAGGAAGTGCGCGATACTTTTGGCAAACGTTCAAAAATAATTTCCTACATTCGCCGTTTCTTTGATGAACGTGGCTTCATGGATGTGGAAACGCCGATGATGCAGGCGATTCCCGGCGGTGCTACGGCGCGTCCTTTTACCACGCATCACAACGCGCTCGATATGCCGCTGTTTCTGCGTATTGCGCCGGAGCTGTATCTGAAACGGCTGGTGGTTGGCGGTTTTGAGAAAGTGTACGAAATCAACCGTAATTTTCGCAATGAAGGTTTGTCAACGCGCCATAATCCGGAATTCACCATGCTGGAGTTTTATATCTCCTATGCGGATTATCATGAGTTGATGGATTTGACTGAAATGCTGTTGCGTGGTTTGGCGGCTGATGTTATTGGCACTACGAAAATCGAATATCAGGGTGATGTCTACGATTTTGCTAAACCCTTTGCTCGCATGTGTGTGTTTGATTCCATTTTGCATTTCAATCCAGACATTTCGGCGGCTGATCTGGGTGATCTGGCCAGGGCTAAAGCGATTGCACAGGGCATGGGCATTACGGTGAAACCCGGTTATGGTCTGGGCAAGATCCAGATTGAAATATTTGAAAAAACGGTTGAGCAACGTTTAAAAGATCCAACCTTCATTACCGAATACCCGACGGAGGTTTCGCCGCTGGCGCGCCGCAGTGATAAAAATTCCTTTGTCACTGACCGTTTTGAGTTTTTTGTCGGTGGCCGTGAAATCGCTAACGGTTTCTCCGAGTTGAACGATGCCGAAGATCAGGCCGAACGCTTCATGCAGCAGGTGCGTGACAAGGAAGCGGGCGACGATGAGGCCATGCATTATGATGCCGATTATATCCGCGCGCTGGAACACGGCTTGCCGCCAACAGCCGGCGAGGGCATAGGCATAGACCGTCTGGTGATGCTGTTCACCAATTCACCTTCCATACGCGATGTCATTCTGTTTCCGCATATGCGGCCTGAAGTGTAAGAGTGGGTCATGCCCGCGATGAATAAAAAAGAAAAGTCCGCAAATGAACGCAAATACACGCAAATAAAAGAAGAAAGCATTTGTCATTATTTGTATTCATTTGCAGAAATTATTTTCTTTAAGAAATTTCAGGCATGGTTCGTTCCTGCATTCTGCTGAATCATGAATAGTCGCCTGCCTGTCATTGTTCTGTTTCTCAGTTCCATTGGCTGGGGAATTACCTGGTGGCCAGTCAAGGAATTAAATGCACTGGGGCTGGATAATCTCTGGCTGGTTTTTATTGCCTATGCCGCCGGTACAATCGTTTTGCTTCCCTGGTTTTATTTGCAAA
>JAUPMA010000097.1 GCA_030836935.1 Pseudomonadota bacterium
CTCACAATTACCGCCGATGCCATGCGCACATTGCCCTGTGCATCGACATTGCTGATTGGCCTGTCATCACAAATGCTGAAATTACCTGTCTGAGGCACACCATTGTTAAATGGTTCGCCACGCGAATTGAAGCGTACCGTGTTATCCAGGGTAATCGTTGGATCGTCATTACGCACCGTAATCTGGCCAGCATATTGCGAACCATCCCATACGTTGAGTAATACATCAGCGGCCGGTGCAGCGCCATTGATAACACAATCGCCATTGAAATCACTGAATGCAATCCAGCCGGTTTCCCAATTGCCGTTGGCCGCGCAAACTGGTGTGACAACATTGGCATTTGCTGTAGGACAGACGCAGGTTGTAGTGTTCTTCCGGATTGCCTCACTGCGCGCCACCATCAATGCTGACACCAGTTCATTGGTAACAGCCGTGATACGTCCGTTCTGGATAAACTCGCGCATTGACGGCACGCCTATCGCCAGCAGGATGGCGGCAATGGCTACCGTAATCATCAGTTCGGTGAGGGTGAAACCGTTTTGTTTGTGCATGGGGTTTTTCATGAGCATAAGTAAAGCCTGTCCGGTGTGAAATTTCATGCGTTGTTTGATAGGCCGTTTCCATTCACGGATGAACGGCTCAGTGTGCTGCCTCAAAGTCATAAAAGGCCGGATCAATGGCGGGTGTGATGCCGCCGATCAAATCGGCCATGAGTTGTGCGCTGGCCGCGCCCAGTATCACGCCATTTCTGAAATGGCCGCTGTTGATATACAGGCCTTTGATTTCAGGATGCCGGCAAATATAGGGCACGCCCTGTTCGCTGCCGGGGCGCAATCCGGCCCAGTGGTTTTCTACTGCCAGCCCGGCGAGCTGTGGTGCCAGTGAAACGGCGGCGCTCCGCAAATCCTGCAAGGCGCTGTCATGTACGGATTTATCGAAGGCTGTATATTCCAGCGTGCTGCCCGCCAGAATGCGTCCGTCGCGGCGCGGAATCAGGTAACGGCCCTGCGACAATATAATTGACCGGAGCATGCCCGGCTCGCCCCTGAACAGAATCATCTGGCCTTTTACCGGCTGGATGCGCGGTGGTTTTGCATACGGCTGAATTATTTTTGCGCTCCAGGCTCCGCCCGCTATCACCACATTGCCGGCGCTGTATCTGGCTTGCGCCGTGCGCACGCCTCGCACCTCGCCACTTTCAATTTCGAGTGCCATGACTTCCGTATTTTCCATGCAGGAAATTTTACGTTGCCGCAAACTGCCAGCCAGGGATTTGATCAATCGCGGATTACGCAGCTGCGCAATTTGCGGCAACCATAATGCCGATGACACTCCCGGATCCAGTGCCGGCTCCTGCATCTGCAAGGCATCGCCGCGCAACATTTCCATTTGCATCTGCCAGTGTCGCGCCCAGGCATCTGCTGCGTCGTTTTCGTGCTGATCGAGTATCAGCATGCCGCTGCGGATGTACTCGGGATCCACGCCGCTTTCGGCAAAAATTTCCTCTGCCATTTGCGGATAAATCTTCTGGCCATGATGCGCCAGCCAGTTCACGGCTTCGGGGTATCGCCATGGATACAACGGCGACAGGATGCCGCCACCAGCCCAGGTGGATTCACCACCCGCCTTGCCGCGTTCCAGTATCAACACCCTGGCGCCATGCTGTTGCAGGGCGCGCGCCGTCAGCATGCCAATCAAGCCGGCGCCGACAACAATCACATCAACAGTGGCATCAACCATGCGTATTAACCCGTGCAGAAAAAAACGGCGGTTTGTCACCGCCGTTTGTATTATCCACAATTAAACAGCCGGGTTAGCCTACTTGGCGCAGGTGCTCACCACACCGGCGGGTGCCTGGTCGATATAGGGCGCGCAGTAACAGGGGCTGGTGCCTTTGCTCCAGTGTTTCTGGCAACGGTCAATCCACATTTCGGTCTGTTTCTTTTCCCATTCGGATTCCTGTGATTTGCGTTCGGATTCCTCTTTCAGCCGTTCCGCCTCAATACGCTGGCGCTCGGCTTCAGCCTCCTTGCGTTTTTTCTTCTCGGCACTTACTTGCGACTGAATGGCCGATTCTGCAGCAGCCTTCTTTGCCTGATCGTTACAGGTATAGGCAACCGGCTTCACCGCTGTGCGCATTTCTTCCGGTGCTTCGGCATAACAGGTTTTGATTACCACCGGCTTGGGTTCCGGTTTCGGTGTTTCCGCTACAGCGGCCGGAGGCGGCGGTGGCGGAGGAGGTGGTGCAATGATGGCGCCATAGCCCTTGGCAAAACCGGTCAGGGTGTAACCCAGGCGTATCGGGCGACCGTATGGCGCGGTTATAAATTCCATATTCCGGCCTTTCATCAGGCGCTCCCGGGTTTCATCATCCAGGGCAATAATGAAATCGCCGCCGCCGGCATTCACGCAGGCCCCATTTGCCACCGGGGAATTCTGCTTGAGACTTGAAGCCAACTGACTCTGGTTGTCCAGACACCACTGAAAACGTTTTAACCGCTGGCCATCAACGGTGACATCAATGATTTCAAGCTCGTCGAAGGAACGGGTATTTTCCAGGTCACCGCTGGGGTCGTTTTTGCCAAACCGCAGCCGCAACTGGTTTTTGTTGATATGGAGGTGGTAATACAGCACATCGTCGCCATCCGGCTCGCTGCCCGATTTAATGGCAGTGCCATCCTTGAAATACCAGGCAACCGAATCGTTGAACTGGTTATCCTTGGTTTTCTTGAACGGATTGGTAGCGGCCGAAACGGCAAGTGAGCCGAGCAACACACCCGCGAGTACCAACAGCTGTGCTGACATTCTTGATACAACCATACAAACCCCTTGGACAATTATGCAAACACTGGAGAATCGTTCTGTTTTTTATATAAAGCCGGAAAAAACGCGGCATTTATCCGCATCTGGATAAATCCACTTTTTCAGCTGTATAGCACAAGAATCTGGCACATGCCTGATGCTGCCAGCCGCGCCGCTGATTCGTGTACAATTCGCGCTCTTCATTCCAGGCGGCAACACAATGAATATCGTACTGAATGGTGAACCACGCACCTTGCCCGGCGGCACACTGCTGGCACAACTCATCCACGAGCTGGGACTGGAAGGCAAACGCCTTGCTGTTGAGATCAACCGTGAAATCATTCCGCGCAGTCTGTATGCGCAAACCGGAGTAAAAGACGGCGACAGGATCGAGATTTTGCATGCAATAGGTGGCGGTTAAAGTTTAAAGCTTAACGTGCAAAGGAATTGCGCCGCTTTACACTCCCGCACCTGAACCCTTTAACCTTTGAACTTTAACCTTTGTACTTAAATTTATGACCGACCCACTCATCATCGCCGGCAAATCCTACAACTCCCGCCTGCTCACCGGCACCGGCAAATATAAAGATCTGGAAGAAACCCGATTGGCAACCGAAGCCAGCGGCGCGGAAATCATTACCGTAGCCATACGCCGCACCAACATCGGCCAGAAACCGGGCGAACCCAATGTACTCGATGTGCTGCCACCGTCGAAATACACCCTGCTGCCCAACACCGCCGGCTGTTACAACGTGGACGATGCCGTGCGTACCTGCCGTCTGGCGCGCGAACTGCTCGGTGGACACGATCTGGTGAAACTCGAAGTACTGGGCGATGAAAAAACCTTATTTCCCGATGTCACCGCCACTCTCGAAGCCGCCAGAATTCTGGTGAAAGACGGCTTCAAGGTGATGGTGTACACCAACGACGATCCGATCATGGCCAAACGCCTCGAAGAAATCGGTTGCGTTGCCGTGATGCCACTGGCCGCGCCCATCGGCTCCGGCCTGGGCATACGCAATCCTTACAACATTCTCACCATTATTGAAAATGCCAAAGTGCCGATTCTGGTGGATGCCGGCGTTGGCACAGCCTCCGATGCCGCCATTGCCATGGAGCTTGGCTGCGACGGCATTCTCATGAACACCGCCATTGCCTGCGCGAAAAATCCGGTACTCATGGCCTCGGCCATGAACAAAGCCGTGCAAGCCGGACGCGAAGCATTTTTGGCGGGCCGTGTGCCGCGCAAACGTTTTGCATCAGCTTCATCGCCCATTGACGGATTGTTTTTTTAATTTTTGACGCAGAGGCACAGAGACGCAGAGTTTTTTAATTCTATTCCTCTGTGACTCTGCGCCTCTGTGTCAGATTTTCATTGTATGACCGTCACACGCCCTCTACGCACTGTTAAAAGTTTTGTCCGCCGCCAGGGCCGGCTCACTATCGGCCAGGAAAAAGCCATTGAAAATTCATGGCCGGTATTCGGTGTGGATTTTTCTGCCGAGAAACTCAATCTGGAAAAACTCTTTGGCCGCAACGCAGAAACGATTCTGGAAATCGGTTTTGGCAATGGCGATGCGTTGCTGCACATGGCTCAACTGCATCCGGAAAAGAATTTCATTGGTATTGAAGTGCATCGTCCCGGTGTCGGACATTTGCTGCAAAACATTGAAGAACACGACATTAAAAACATTCGCGTGTTTTGTCATGATGCGATTGATGTATTGAAACAGCAGGTTCCTGATGCATCACTGAATCGCCTGCATTTGTATTTCCCCGATCCCTGGCACAAAACCCGTCACCACAAACGCCGCATTGTGCAACCGGACTTTGCATTATTGGTCGCACAAAAACTCATGCCCGGCGGCATCTTCCATCTGGCTACTGACTGGAAAAATTATGCCGAACACATGGTTAAAGTGTTAAACACCTGCGACCAATTCAAAAATCTTTCGGACTCGAATGATTATGTGCCGCGCCCCGAAGAACGACTGCTGACCAAATTTGAAAAACGCGGTCACAAACTGGGGCATGGCGTGTGGGATATGTTGTATCAAAAAAGATAAAAAACTTTGACGCAGAGGCGCGGAGACACAGAGTTGTTTCGAATACTTTTCTCTGCGACGCTGTGCCTCTGCGTCAAAATATTAATGTTGCGCGGCTTCAGTATGTGATGCCGTCGGAATATCTTTATGCGCTGCATGCGGATGCCAGCCAACAATAACCAGCATGACAAAAAATCCGATCACATACGCCACGGCTATATGCCAGCCATGCTTCAGCCACAAACCAACGGATTTTGCTTCCGGAAACAGATTTGACAGCGCCACGCCCGCGCTCGATCCAAACCAGATCATCGAGCCGCCGAAACCGACTGCATACGCCAAAACGCCCCAGTCATAACCGCCTTGCTTGAGCGCCAGTGCAGTCAGCGGAATATTGTCAAACACCGATGAAATAAATCCCAGACCAAAAGAAGTTTCCCACGAAGCCATGGGCAATTTTTCCACCGGCATCATGGATGCGCACATGACCAGCGACAACAAAAATACACTGCCTTTAGTGGCATCCGGCAATAAACTCCATTCGGGCTTGCGCACGGGTACAGCGAGAAAAATTGCTGCCCACACAGCCGCGCCGAGAAACGGAAAACTGTCGGAAATTTCCGGAAACACTGTATTCACGGTCACATTGGTGGCAACTGCGGCGATCAATATCCATGCAACAATACCGATTCGCGCCATGTCCACATGCGCTGATGCTGACGCATCTTTTTGAATGGGCTGATACGCATGTTGCTGGCGCGCCGCAACAAATCCGAATATCAGCAATGCCATCACAGCCGCCACATACGCATGCGTCACATCCAATGGATTAACACCATCAATCCACATCATGGTGGTCGTGGTATCACCCACAACAGAACCTGAGCCACCAGCATTGGATGCGGCGACAATGGCCGCGAGATAACCGATATGCACGCGACGGCGGAACACATGCGCCGCCACGGTACCGCCAATCAATGCGGCAGCGATGTTGTCGAGAAACGCCGACATCACAAACACCATCACCAGCAACACAAATGCGCCTTTCCAGTCGTCCGGCAAATAACGCGGCAACACATGCGGCATGCCGCTGTCTTCAAAATGTCGCGCCAGCAATGCAAAACCCAATAACAATCCCAGCAGATTGGTCAGCACCACCCACTCGTGCTGCAAATGCGCCAGCCAGCCAATAAAACCAGCCCCTTCATGAAAACCGGTGAAGCCGATTTTGTACAGCGAAATCACCAGCAGACCGGTGAGCGCCACTTGCAAGGTGTAATGATGAAACAGCGCCACGCCAATCAGCGTCAGCGCAAATAAAATGAAATCGACAGGAATACCAAATAACACCGGTGATTCATTCATGGCCTGCGCTGCAACCGGCGCCAGCAGACACAATATTCCGCAAACCCAGCGTGAATTCATAACGTCTCTCTTGAAATTATTTGACGAATTTATTTGACCAGCGTGACCGGCACTTCCGCCAAGTGCAGCACCTTGGTCGCTACCGATCCCATCAGCAAACCGCTGAGCGAGGATTGTCCGCGTGTGCCCATCACAATCTGGTTGCAGCCAAGTTCCCTGGCAAGACGCGCAATGGTTTGCGGCACGTCGCCTTGTACCATGTGTTCGATACATTTCACGCCAGCGGCCTGCAAAATTTTCTGCGCCGGTTCCATGGCGGCTTCGCCCCATTCCTTTTCCATTGCAACCAGTTCTTCCGGCTTGAGAACACGGCGGACTCTCCAGTCATCTCCGGATGACTGGACATTCACCAGATGCACTTCCAGATCATTTGCCAGCGCAATGAGGCCCGCAACATATCGCGCAGCACGACAAGAACCTTCCGAACCATCAACAGGCAACAAAATTTTGAAGCTCATGATAAATATCCCTCGTTTCATTTAACCGGAAACAACCGTTCATAGCCGGCATCTTCCATTGAGATGCAGATAGATGCAAGCAACGTCATGAGAACACTGATCATATAAGAATAATTTTTACGCCAAAAAAAACCGCCACAAGCGGCGGTTCTTTCTGATATGCGCTAAATAAATCCGGATCAGGCACCCGCTGGCAATAACACCGCCTCACTGCCCTGCTTACCCAGACGGCGATAAATATCTTTCAGTGCCATATCTTCGGTTGCAAACATATTGTTGTCGCCCAGTTTTTCCATCAAATGCGTACAGCGCATTACGTCAATAATCTGTTTCTTCAGGCCACTGAATACCAGCGTGATGCCATTGCCGCGCAAGCGTTCAATCAGATGATGCAAAACTTCCTCGCCAGAGGCATCGAGCTGATTGATACCATCGCCAACCACCAGAATATATTTGGCATTTTTGTGCGTGCTCACCGCCTCAAGGACTGTGTCTTCGAAATACGACACATTGGCGAAATACAGCGAACCATCAAAGCGCAGCACAATGATATTTTCATCGGTGGGCAAGCCCGGATTCACCGACAAATCACGCAAGGTGCCATCACTGAAACGCCCCAGCAACGCCACGCGCGGACGCATGGTGCGGTACAGATACAAACCCAGCGCCAGCCCCGCGCCGAGCATGATGCCCTTGTCGAGATGCGGCGCAAAACCCAGCGTGCAGACAAAAGTCGCCATGGCGGCAATACCATCATGTTTCTGCGCATGCCAGGCATGTTTCACCGCCGCAAAATTAATCAGGTTCACCACTGCCATCATGATTACTGCCGCCAGTACAGCCTGCGGCAGGTGGTACAACAACGGCGTGAGGAACAACAAGGTAATCACGACCAGCAAGGCCGTCACCACCGACGAAAAACCGGTACGCGCACCGGCATTGAAGTTCACCGCCGAACGCGAGAACGAACCGCTGGCCGGAAACGCCTGACTGAAACTGCCGACCACATTGGCAAGACCTTGCCCGATCAATTCCTGATTGGGATCTATCCGATCCTTGCTTTTCGCCGCCATCGCCTTGGCAATGGAAATCGCTTCCATGAACCCTACCAGTGCAATCACAATCGCGCTGGGCAACAGGGTTAACGCCTTGTCGGCACTGAAAGCGGGCATACCAAATGCCGGCAGACCTTCGGGAATGGTTCCCACCACGGCGCCGCCCATACCCTCAAAACC
>JAUPMA010000098.1 GCA_030836935.1 Pseudomonadota bacterium
CGCGGCTTTTGCTTTTCCAGGCCCCTTAAGTGTCGCCTCGAAAAGTGTGACTTGCCAAGGCGAAATGCACAGGGATGTGCATTTCAGCATGGATAAGCCCGGATGGCGCATCCATGCGGCCTTGAAGCAAGGCGCGCTTTTCCGGGGCCGACGCGGCCGGGGTGCATTTTCTTGGTTACTTCTTTTGTGCACGCAAAAGACAAAATCGCCTGGAGCGATTTTGAATTCGCGCATGCGAACCCGAAGGGCGAACGCCATGGATGGTGTTCGTAACTAACTCGCCCGCAGGCGAAAAAGGGATTTTTAGAACAAGAAAAGACATCAGCAATAATACACAAATGCGATTACAACTTGATGCAATCAACGTTTCCAGCGCGCCGGATCACTCAACTCATCCACCTGCGCTTCAATCCAGTTTTCAACTTCCCGCATAATCTCTTCCGGTTTGCACCCCTTGTACAGCACCGGCTTGCCAATGCGAAACGTCACCACACCCGGATATTTTATGAAACTGTGCTTGGGCCAGAATTCACCGGCATTGTGCGCAATCGGCAGCACCGGATAATCCACCTGTGATGCGAGAATGGCACCACCCATTTTGTAACGCGCCTTGACACCCGGATTGACCCGTGTGCCTTCCGGAAAAATAACAATCCAGCGGCCTTTGGCCAGTTTTTGTTTGCCTTGTGCCACCAGTTGTTCAATCGCCTTGCGGCCAGCGCTGCGGTCAATGATGATGGATTCGAGCAATGCCAGACCCCAACCGAATACCGGCACAAATAATAATTCGCGTTTGGCTACCCAAACTTGCGGCGGTAAAAAATCCTGCAACATCAAGGTTTCGTAAGTTGACTGATGCTTGCATAACGCAATCGCCGCACCCTGCGGGATATTTTCTGCGCCTTCAAGCCGGTATTCGAGTTTGCAAACATAACGCAGAAGTCTGGCATTGAATTTTGCCCAGGCACTGCCGGTTGCATAACGGATGCGATACGGCAGCGGGAATGTCAGCAAAAATCACGACACCACAAAAACCAGTGACACCGCATGGAAAAACCAGAACACACTGGCGCGCAAATACAATTCTGTTTTTGACATAATAATCCGGAAATATTTTATGAAAGTATTGCTGTCACGGCTTCTGCCAGATCTTTATAAACCGGCACATCAGCCAATTCATCAGCATGTTTTTGCACGGTACGCACACCCTTGCCGGTACGCACCAGTATTGGCCTGGCGCCAACGCTGCGCGCTGACTGAATGTCGCGCAACGAATCACCAATTACCGGCACACCTGTCAAATTAATCTGGTAGCGCGATGCAATATCGCGCAGCAAGCCGTCTTTTGGCTTGCGGCAGTTACATTTGTCATCCGGCGCGTGCGGGCAGAAAAAAACCGCATCGACCTGACCGCCATATTGCTCCAGCTGCTTGCCCATTTTAACGTGCATGGCATGCAGTGTTGATAAATCAAAATAACCGCGCGCAATCCCGGACTGGTTGGTGGCCACCACCAGCGTGTATCCGGCCTGGCACAGCTTGCCCATGGCCTGCAGGCTGCCTGGAACCGGCTGCCATTCATCCACACTTTTGATGTAATCATCCGAGTCCAGATTGATCACGCCGTCGCGGTCGAGAACTATCAGCTTCATGATTGCAATTTTGACAAATCTGCCGCACGCAAAAACAGACTGCGCAAATTGCTGAGCAGTGCCAGACGATTATTTTTCAGTGCTGTATCGTCGGCCATCACCATGACCTTGTCGAAAAATTCATCCACGCTATTGCGAAGTCCGGCGAGGTGTTGCAGCGCCGCCTGATAATCACCCTGATCAAACAGCGGACTGGTTCTGGCGGCGAGGGCCTCAACATCGGCATGAAGTTTTTTCTCGGCTGCTTCCTGCAACAACCTGGCATCCACTTGTTGCGGAATATTGCCTTCGACTTTTTTCAGGATATTACTGATGCGTTTGTTGGCAGCTGCCAGACTTTCCGCCTCCGGCAATTTCCTGAAACGATCAACCGCATTCATGCGACGGTCAAAATCCACCGGATTTGTCGGCTTCAGTTCGGCCACCGCTTCGTATACATCCACTGCAATGTTCTGGTTTGTGTAGTACACACGCAATCGTTCGAGCATGAATTCGAGCGTTTCATCCACCGCCGGTTTCGCATTCACCACATCCGCCAGCGCATCGGCCGCATAACCGAGCAACTCGCGCAAATCCAGTGTGAGACCACGCTCAATTAAAATACGCAACACACCCAGTGCGGCACGGCGCAGTGCAAACGGATCTTTTTCGCCGGATGGTTTCTGGCCAATCGCAAAAATTCCCAGCAAGGTATCAAGCTTGTCAGCCAGCGCCAGAATCTGGCCAATGATATTGCCCGGCAACTGATCCCCGGCAAAGCGCGGCATATATTGTTCATCCAGTGCAACCGCCACATCTGCCGGCTCACCATCGTGCGTTGCGTAATAACGACCCATGATGCCTTGCAATTCGGGAAATTCATAAACCATGGATGTCATCAGATCGCATTTGCACAATAACGCAGCGCGATGCGCATGCGATTTATTTGCGCCCAGTGAATCGGCAATGCGCTCGGCAATTTTTGCCACGCGCCGGCTCTTGTCACCGAGCGTGCCGAGCTTGTTCTGGAACACCACCTTATCGAGCATGCCCAGGCGTTTTTCCAGCGGTTCCTTGCGATCCTGGTTCCAGAAAAAAGCCGCGTCGGACAAACGCGGACGAATCACGCGCTCATTACCGGCTTTGACTTTTGAAACATCGGTGCTGCTGATGTTGCTGATGGTAATAAAATGCGGCATCAGATTGCCTTCGCCATCCAGCAAGGGAAAATATTTCTGGTTTCCCTGCATGGTGGAAATCAGCGCTTCCTTCGGCACCTGCAAAAAATGCTGCTCAAAATCACCCATCACTGCCACCGGCCATTCCACCAGCGCTGCCACTTCCTGCAACAGATCGTCTTCAATTACGGCGCGGCCACCCAGCTTTTCTGCGGCCTGCTCTACCTGCTGGCGAATATCCGTTTTGCGTTCTTCCATATCGGCTATTACAAAACCTTTGCGCAAACTCTCTGCGTAATCCTGCGGTGATTTTAAAATTATCGGCTGCGGATGATGAAAACGGTGGCCGCGCGTTTCGCGCCCGGCCTGGATACCGAGTATCGGCGCATCAATTACATCATTGCCAGACAACATCACCACCCAGTGCACCGGCCGTACAAATTCTTCCTTGCGATCCGCCCAGCGCATGCGTTTTGGAATGGGTAATTTTGCCAGTGCCTGTTCAACAATTTTCGGCACAATTTCTGATATTGCCTTGCCGGTTTCTTTTTCAACAAAACCCAGCCACTCGCCCTTGTCGGTTTTGATGCGTCCAAGTTGTTCGACACTGACATTGCAGGAGCGCGCAAAACCTTCCGCCGCTTTGGTGAATTTTCCTTCCTTGTCAAACGCTGCCTGAATCGCCGGGCCGCGTTTTTCAACTTCGCGATCCGCTTGTTGAGATCGGAAGAGCA
>JAUPMA010000099.1 GCA_030836935.1 Pseudomonadota bacterium
TATTGCGTTAATTGCGCTCAGGATATTATCAGGAAATGATGCGCGTTGAGGCTCGCAAATTGTTGTGGAGTGCGCTGGTTGGTGTCTTGCTGGCAATTATGTACACCGGTGTGGTAGATGAAGCAGCCAGGGATTACACAGAGCAGGGTTTCAGGCGCGTACTTGCTACCTATGCTGTGGCACGTGGTTTGAATGGCGTGATATCGGTGGTGCAGGGTACTGAAGTTTCGGTTGAACCGGCAGGTGTTGGCATGACATTTACACCGGGACAGATTCTTGATCCGGTGAATGATCTGGTCGAACAGTTTTCCTGGCTGGTGCTGGCCAGCGGTGTCTCGCTTGGTATCCAGCGTCTGCTGATAAACATGACCAGTGGCGGCGGGTTTACCTTGCTGGTCAGCGTTATGCTGGTTACGGCTGTAGTGTTTCACAACTGGAAACAGATACCACTGGCGGTTAGTCGTGTAGTTGCGCGTATTGCACTGGTACTTGTTGTGTTGCGTCTGGCTGTGCCTGTAATTGCACTGCTTGATCAGGCGGTTTACTGGTATTTTCTGCAACCGCAATATGAATTCTCGCAGGCGGCACTGGAGCGGTCAGATGCGGAACTGAAGCAACAGCCTGTTGCAGAAAAGTTGCCAGCAATGTCACAGGATGAAGCCATGCTGGACAAGCTGAAACGGATTTATCAGTCGGCCAGTGATGCGGTGGATATGGATGCACGGCTGGACAGGATAAAACAGGTAGCCACTGAAATGAGCGAAAGAATACTGGATTTGATGGTGGTGTTTATTGTGCAATCGTTGCTGCTGCCGTTACTGTTTTTGTGGCTGTTTTACAGGCTGGCTTTGCGGCTCTTTCACATGGTGTGAGTGTTATGCCGGAAAATGATCAAAATGAAATGGTTTGTCTGATACCGCGATCTGTGGATTATAGCGGCGTCGAAATTGTCGAATTGCAACCGCAATCGCCATTAAATGATTATCTGCAGGCCATGAAATTTGCCAATGCAGTTGCGGATGAAAAACTGACTGATTACATGCTGTTGTCGTGGTACGACCGTGATCGTGATTATGAATCGCCGCAACATTCCAGCGAATGTCATCAGGGCAGTGCCGTGCCGGGCTATGTGGATTACGGCCTGAATCATGGCGCCAGACTGAAAGTGGATATAGAGCATGGCCGGTTTGTTTTTTTCTACCTGCCACTGAATGGATGATTCCGTATTGCAATCAATAGTTATAGGTGTATTGCAAATAACCAGCCAAACCGGAACCGCCCGGTATTTCGTCTATGTAACGCCGCACCGGTTCGGGGTAGGTGTAGTCCTCATCAAATAAATTGCGTAATGTCAGGTTCACGGCATGCCGGTTTTTTCTGAATTGCACAACCAGATTGCTGAGGTTATAGGCGTCAATTTCGCCTTCAACGCCGCCTCTTTCCGGCAACAGGACATACTCCTTCGGACCAATATACTGACTGGATAAACTGGAAGACCAGTTGTTGCTGAATTTATAAGTGATTACCAGGTTAATGGTCGTGTTGGCAATAAACGGCGCGTCGCTTGCTGTGGAAGGTTGCAGTTCGATCTGGGTTTTGTCCTTGCCCGTCATGTAAGCGGCATTCAGCATCAGTTCCAGTCTGTCTGAAAGAATTGATTTCCAGTCGAACTCTGCACCATGCATGATTCGTCCTTCAGCATTGTAATATTCGTTGGCAGGAGGACTGGTTACTGATGGTCTGCGCACAATCTCGTTTCTCAGATGTAAATGATATAAAGCTATCTGCAATGTGTTTGTGTTATTCAGTTTTGCATCAAGACCAAGTTCGATTGTATTGATTTTTTCCCGGTCAAGATCAACGTCACCAAACAGGAAGTTTGGTGTGTAAGCGTATTTTTCGATAAATACCGGTGTGCGGTAGGCTTCACTGTATAACGCCTTGAGGTAGATATCAGGTTTTACCTGATAGGTAATGCCGATACGCGGAACAGCGCCGCTGTAACCGGCATCATCATTATTTTCGGCGCGTAATCCGAAAATGCTGTCGAGGTCAGGGTTGATGCTGTATTTCAGTTGGCCATAGAAGGCGGCTGTTACTGAATCGTGCGGATCAGCAAAACCGGCATTCGGATTGATGCTGCCATCTTCCAGATAGATAAAGGTTAGTGGCGTGGTTTCAGCGTTTTCCACGCTGCCGCCGACAATGTAGCTTAATTGTTCACTGATACGATCCTTGAACTGGATTTCAAGTGTCTGGCGTTTAATGGTGTTGAACAAGTCTGTTGTGGTATCAGACAGGTTAGATTGATTGGTGCTATTACAAAGTGTGGCCGGGATGTTGCTGTAACTGTTGCAATCTGCCGGGAACGGAAACTGGCCGGCATGATAGTTTTTGTCCATGTTATCCAGACGCAGCCAGAAATTTAACTCGCCGCTGCCGGTGTCATGACTCTTGTTCAAATCAAGATAATAGGATTCGGTTTCGTTAATGCCGTTTAACCAGACCCAGGGATTAAAACCAAACCGCGCACTTTCCTGTTTGTAGTAGGCGCCATTGATGCGCCAGCCATGCTGGTTCAGGTCGAAAAATACATTCTGGTAATCATCCTGGTAATCAAGGCTGACCGGGTTGCCAAATTCATCATCCGTGCCGGCAAAAGCATAACCATCATCACGTTGCAGGCTGGCACCCAGGCTGAGTGTCTCATCAAAATAACTGACGCTGGCCATGCCGTGATT
>JAUPMA010000100.1 GCA_030836935.1 Pseudomonadota bacterium
CAAAATAATTTTTTCCGAACAAGTCATCCATGAGATATCAGACAGTGAAACCTTCGCCGCAACCACAACGATCCGATTCGTTTGGATTAGTGAATTTGAAACCCTCGTTCAAGCCTTCCTTGGTGTAATCAATTTCAGTACCGTCGAGATAAACCAGACTTTTCTTATCTACTACGATGGAAACACCGTGACAATTGAATACTTCGTCTTCGCCTTCGTTAATCGAATCAACAAATTCGATGACATAGGCCATACCTGAACAACCGGACGTTCTCACACCCAGACGCACACCTATGCCCTTGCCCCGTTTGCTAAGAAAAATCTTGACGCGCTCAGCGGCCGCTGGTGAAAGAGTCAGTGACATAATTATTTGCCTTCACGTTTTTTCATGTAATCCTCCACCGCCGCCTTGATGGCATCTTCGGCCAGTACCGAGCAGTGGATCTTCACCGGTGGCAGCGCCAGTTCTTCGGCGATGTCCTTGTTCTTGATCTGGCCAATCTGTTCGATGGTTTTGCCTTTCATCCATTCGGTGACCAGTGAACTGGAGGCAATGGCAGAACCGCAGCCGTAGGTTTTGAACTTGGCGTCTTCGATAATGCCGCTGTCGCTGACCTTGATTTGCAGGCGCATGACGTCACCGCACGCCGGGGCGCCGACCATGCCGGTGCCCACATTCGGGTCGTCCTTGTTCAGGGTGCCGACGTTGCGCGGGTTTTCGTAGTGATCGATGACTTTTTCGCTATACGACATAACTGAACTCCTGAGTGACTTCAAGTTCACTCTTCGATTTAGGGTTAGTTGCAAGTAGCAAGGGCGAAGTGGCAAGGAAAAGCTTTGCCTTGCTACTTGCTACTTGAACCTTGCCACTTTTTGTTAATCAATGTGCCGCCCATTTAACCTGTGATAAATCAATGCCGTCCTTGTACATGTCCCATAACGGTGACAGGTCACGCAATTTGCTGACGGCGTTTTTGACCAGGGCGATGGTGTAGTCCACTTCCTCTTCGGTGCTGTAACGGCCTAATGTGAAACGCAATGAGCTGTGCGCGAGTTCATCGGGGCGGCCGATGGCGCGCAGCACGTAGCTCGGTTCGAGGCTGGCGCTGGTGCAGGCGGAGCCGCTGGATACGGCCACGTCTTTCAGCGCCATGATTAAACTTTCGCCTTCGACATAATTGAAGCTGATGTTGAGGTTGCCGGCGATGCGGTGTTGCAGGTCGCCGTTGACATAGACTTCTTCCATGTCTTTGAGGCCATTGTAGAGTTTGTCGCGCAGTTTTCTGATGCCCGCATTTTCAATGTCCATGTCCTGTTTGGCGATGCGGAAGGCTTCGCCCATGCCGACAATCTGGTGCGTGGGCAGGGTGCCGGAGCGCATGCCGCGTTCGAGGCCGCCGCCGAGCATTTGTGCTTCGAGGCGGACGCGGGGCTTTCTTCTGACGTAGAGCGCGCCGATGCCTTTGGGGCCGTAGATCTTGTGGGCGGAGAAGCTCATCAGATCGACTTTCATCTTGTCGAGATCAATGTGTACCTTGCCGGCGCTTTGCGCGGCATCGACATGAAACAGGATGCCTTGGTTGCGGCACAGCTCACCGATGGTAGCGATGTCCTGGATGACGCCGATTTCGTTGTTGACGTGCATCAGGCTGACCAGGATGGTGTCGTCACGCAGTGCGGCCTGCAGTTTGTTTAAATCAACGAGGCCGTTGGGTTCGGGATCGAGGTAGGTGACTTCAAAACCTTCGCGCTCGAGCTGGCGGCAGGTATCCAGTACCGCCTTGTGCTCGGTTTTGCAGGTGACGAGGTGTTTGCCTTTCTTGCTGTAGAAGTGCGCCGCGCCTTTAATCGCGAGGTTGTTGGATTCGGTGGCACCGGAGGTCCAGACAATTTCCTTGGGATCGGCATTGATCAGTGCGGCGACATGGCCGCGCGCCTGTTCGATCGCCTCTTCCGCCGCCCAGCCAAAAGCATGGCTGCGCGAGGCCGGGTTGCCAAAAACACCGTCGCGGGTCAGGTGCTGCATCATCACCTGCGCCACGCGCTCGTCTACCGGCGTTGTCGCCGAGTAGTCGTAGTAGATGGGGAGTTTCAGATTACTCACGGGTTTCACTCAAATGTTCACAATTTTGTTCTGGTCAGACCAATGTTTCAGTCCGCCGGCTCAACGGCCATTTTTTTCAGGGGTGCCACAATACCGGTTTGCGGCCTGTAGCGGCTGTTTTGCCGTTCTGCGACTTCCGCCACACCTTGACTGGAATGGATTTCTGCCAGACTGATACCGTTCAGAAAGCGGTGAATTTCCTGGCTCAGCTCATGCCATAAATCATGCGTCAGACACTGGTTATGCCCGTTGCAATTGCCCGTTTCCGAACAATTGGCAGCTTCATAGCTTTCATCAACCGCCACAATAATTTCTGCAATCGAAATTTCTTCGGCTGGACGGCTCAGGGTATAACCACCACCCGGGCCACGGGTACTGACCACGATTCCATTGCGACGCAGTCGTGCAAATAGCTGTTCAAGATAGGAAAGTGAAATTTCCTGTCTTTCCGAGATATCGGCCAGCGATACAGGCCCGGCCTGCTGGTGAAAGGATAAATCCAGAACCGCTGTTACCGCATAGCGCCCCTTGGTTGTCAGTCTCATTGCCGTCCCCCTTGAACTGGACGGCAGTATACTCAATTCCTAGTAAAATGGTCAAGTATTCGGGGAAGCATCAACAATTTGATTTCTAAGGATTTATTTCTTTCCGTCCTCGGCCTCTGTGTGAATCTCCAGCGCATCGAGCCGGGGTAATTTCAGGTCTTCGACTTCAGCCCCCATTGACTTGAGAGTTTCACACATGCCTTCCATTTTTTTGTCCATGACATGAATGTGATCCAGCATGCAATTGATGGCGGTGGCGACCGGATCCGGTGCATCACTGGTGGCACCATAGGCATCAAAACCCATTTTTTGCGCCGTGGCAGCACGCTGCTGTTCCCTGATATCCCGGTTGGCCTCAATGACCCGTCCCGGCACGCCCACTACGGTGGCATTGCCGGGTACATCCTTGGTTACCACGGCATTGGAGCCGATGCGCGCACCCTCACCAATCACAATCGGTCCCAATACCTTGGCACCCGCACCCACCACTACATTATTGGCCAGCGTAGGATGACGCTTGCCCTTGTTCCAGGTGGTACCACCCAGGGTGACGCCGTGATAGAGCGTGCAATCGTCACCAATTTCAGCAGTTTCACCAATCACCACACCCATGCCGTGATCAATAAAAAACCGCCGGCCAATGCTGGCGCCGGGGTGAATCTCGATGCCGGTGTACCAGCGCGCCAGATTTGAAAACACGCGCGCCAGCCACTTGAAATCATGCTTCCACAAACCGTGAGAAATACGATGAAAAATAACAGCATGAATACCGGGATACGTTGTGATCACTTCAAAGACATTGCGTGCGGCCGGATCACGGTCAAATACGCTGTTGATGTCTTCGCGGATGCGCTGAAAAAATAATGGCATGTTTATAACCCTGAATTAGTGATCATCAACAGCAGGCGCCCGATTCTAGCGAATCAGGCATTTTTTAGAAACTCGCTCAGACGCTGCACGGCCTGTTCCAGCACTTCAACCGGTCGCGTATAGGCAAAACGCACATGCTGCATAGCGCGATGCCGGCCAAAATCAATACCCGGTGTCACCGCCAGTCCAGCCTCGCACAAAATACGCTGTACAAACAGATACGAATCATCGGTGAATCGGCTGCAATCAGCATAAATATAAAATGCTCCCTGCGGTGTCAGCGGGATGTTGAAACCCAGATTGCGCAAGGCCGGCAACAGATAATCACGTCGCACCTGAAATTCATCACGGCGTTGCCGCAGGATTGCCTGCGTTTCCGGTGTGAAAGCCGCCAGTGCGGCATGTTGTGAAACTGTGGAGGCTGCCAGAAAAATATTCTGCGCCAGTTTGTCCACTGCATCGACGTAACCATCCGGCACCACCAGCCAGCCCAGACGCCAGCCAGTCATGCCGAAATATTTTGAAAAACTGTTTATGACAAACGCCTGATCGGTTAACTCCAGGGCGGTGTATTCCACAGCATCGTAAACCAGGCCCTGATAAATTTCGTCAACCAGCAAACTGCCGTGACGTTGCATAACCTGTTCCGCAATAGCCGCCATTTCGTTTTTATTAACCAGCGTACCCGTAGGATTCGATGGACTGGCCAGCATTGCGGCGATGGTATTTTCATTCCAGTGTTGCGCAATATGCCGGGCCGTAAGTTGATAGCCGGTATCGCTGTCCACCGGCACACTTGAATGCACACCTTCAAACAAACGCACAAAGTGGCGATTGCACGGATAACCCGGATCAGCCATCAGCACCTGCTTGCCGGGATCCACCAATACGGCCAGTGCCAGTTGCAAGGCACCGGATGCGCCCGGCGTAACAATGATTCTTTCATACGGAACATGCACACCAAATCGTGACTGATAATAATCTGCAATGGACTGGCGTAATTCAATCAGTCCCAGTGCCGGCGTGTAATGCATAAGCTGGTGCTGCAAGGCCGAAAGGCCAGCATCCAGGACAGGTTGCGGCGTAGCGAAATCCGGCTCGCCAATTTCCAGATGCACAATGGATTGCCCGGCCGCCTCCATCTGGCGGGCACGTGCCAGCAAATCCATGACATAAAACGGCTGAATATCTTCCATGCGTTTTGCCATGGGTTTTTTCTGCGCTGCTGGTGTGGTCATGCCGGGTTAATTTTAATCGTGGAGGGATTGGTCAATTCAAAA
>JAUPMA010000101.1 GCA_030836935.1 Pseudomonadota bacterium
CTTTTTCGCCGCGAGCGCGGATTTCGGCCAGAACAACGTCTATGCCTTTTTTGTCAATAACGCGCATGCCGGCAGGGGTAACGCGCAGTTTGATAAAACAGTTTTCGCTCTCAACCCAGAACCGGTGATGATGCAGATTGGGCATGAAGCGGCGTTTGGTTTTGTTGTTGGCATGAGACACATTGTGGCCGTAAAGGGGGCTCTTGCCGGTAACTTGACATACTTTAGCCATGGGTAACTCCGAAATCTAAATTGACCGTTAAAGTCGCGTAGCGACATTTTCCTTCACCCTCGCCCGCAAGCGGGAGGGGGCGGCGCCATGCGCCAGGTGAGGGGAACAGCCATGGCTGTGCCGTACTCGGAAAAGGGGCGCAAATATAACGGATTCGCCGCTGCCAGACAAGTCACGATTCAGGGCGCCATGAAATAATCTGCCAAACCGGTTAGACTTCGGCCTCTCCAAAACAGGCCGGCCCGCAGTATGGACATAGTGTTTATCCGTGATTTGCGCATCGAGACGGTGATTGGCGTTTACGACTGGGAGCGCAAGATTCGCCAGACTGTGAGCATTGATCTGGAAATGGGCACCGACATCCGGCTCGCCGCCCAGTCGGATCATATTCAGGATACCCTCGATTACAAGGCCGTGGCCAAGCGATTGATCCAGTTCGTCGGGGACAGCGAGTTCCAGCTGGTGGAAACCCTGGCACAACGTAGCGCCGACATTATCCTTGAGGAATTCAATGTGCCCTGGCTGCGGTTGCGGCTGGCCAAGCCGGGAGCCGTCACCGGCGCACAGGATGTCGGAGTGCTGATCGAACGCAGCCGTGAGTAGTGTCTTCATCAGTCTGGGCAGCAATATTGAACGCGAAGCCAATACCCGGGCGGGCGTGGCGGCATTGCGTGCCCGTTATGGCGAGTTACAGCTGTCATCGGTGTACGAGAGCGAAGCCGTCGGTTTTGCCGGTGGCAGTTTCTACAACATGGTCATTGCCCTGCAAACTGCCGAACCGGTGGAAATGGTGGCACAGGTACTGAAAAATATCGAAGAGCAGCATGGCCGATTGCGCCAGTCCCCCAAGTTTTCTTCACGCACCCTGGATCTGGATTTGCTGCTTTATGACGACCTGGTGATGCATGAGCCGGGCATCCAGATTCCGCGTGATGAAATTCTCAGGCATGCATTTGTGCTATGGCCGCTGGCCGAAGTGGCGCCGGATCTCAGGCATCCGTTGCAGAAACAAACCTATGCCGAGTTGTGGAATGCTTTTGATAAAGGCAGGCAGCAGTTGCGGCCGGTTACGTTTTGTTTCTGATGTTTGCCGGTATTTGTTTTCATTCCGGCATCCTTCAGGGACAGATCAATCAATTTTTGGCGCAAACCCGCGCCGCAAGGTATTTTCGGTTACGCAATACGTATCCATAAACTGCAACAAATAATCTTCGCCACCCGCCTGACTGCCAAAGCCGCTCATCTTGAAACCGCCAAAAGGCTGGCGCGAAACCAGGGCGCCAGTGATTTTCCGGTTCAAATATAAATTGCCGACGCGGAATTCATGACGGGCGCGTTCAAGATGCGAAGGTTTGCGTGAATACACGCCACCGGTTAATGCGTAACGTGTATTGTTGGCCAGCTGCAAGGCATGGGAAAAATCGTCCGCCTGCAACACGGCGAGAACAGGACCAAAAATTTCTTCCTGTGCCAGCGGACTTTGCGGATCAACATGCGCAAAGATGGCGGGTTTAATGAAATAGCCGCCGCCAAGATTGCCGCTGTCGTCAAACTGAATCAATTCACCCGCCTGTTTGCCTTGCGCAATGGCCTGCATGATATTCGAGTAGGCATTTTCGTCAATTACCGGCCCCATGAAATTTCCGGGATGCTCCGGCGAACCGATATTGAGGCTGCGCGCAGCAGCGCACAGTCTTTCAACAAAACGGTCGTGTATTTTGCCTACTGTAATCACACGCGAAGCGGCACTGCATTTTTGCCCCTGATAACCAAATGCAGAATGGAGTGTGCCGGTAATGGCATCATCAAGATCGGCGTCACTATCAATAATCAGGGTATTTTTGCCGCCCATTTCAGCGATGACGCGCTTGATGTGCGTTTGCCCGGGCTGTAACTGGCCACCAATCTGCAGCAGTCGTGTGCCAACTTGTTGCGAACCGGTAAATGCAATGACGCTGATTTCTGCCTTGCGCGCCAGGTATTCGCCAATGCGCCGGCCTGATCCCGGTAAAAAATTCACCACCCCGGGCGGCAATCCGGAGTCAATCATCAGCTGCATGAAACGCGCGGCAATAACCGGTGTCAGCGATGATGGCTTGAGAATGACGGTGTTGCCTGCTGCCAGATTGGCGGCGAGCATTCCGGTAAGTATGGCCAGCGGGAAATTCCACGGTGGAATGACCAGGCTGACGCCACGGCCGCGGTGATAATACTGATTATGTTCACCATGCAGTTCGTTGATGTGAGGTGCAGATAATTTCTCGGCCTGGTCAGCATAATAATTGAGAAAGTCGATGGCTTCGCACACATCGCCATCGGCTTCTCGCCAGTTTTTTCCCGCTTCAAGAATTTGCCAGGCTGCAAATTCCATTCGTCGCCGGTGCAAGTTTTGCGCAATGCGCCGTAATAAATCGGCGCGGCTTCTGGCGCAACGGTTGCTCCACGCGGGAAATGCGTCAAGTGCTGCTTCGAGCGCAACATCGGCCTGTACCGGCGAAGCCTCGGCAACAATACCGATGATTTCATCAGGCTGTGCCGGGTTACGCGATTCAATCATGTCATCGCCGGCAACATGGCGGTTGTTGATAATCAGCGGATAACCTTCTCCCAGATGCTTGCGTACCTGCCTGATGGCTTCGTGAAAATCATCGCGTTCATTCTGCGCCGTAAAGCGTAATGCGGGATGGTTGCGAAATTTTTTTGTTGCATCGAGTGTGCTGTGCACCTCAGGTAGTTTTGGCGCGCTGAAATCAGGCGCGAATCCGTTTGCGGAAAAACCGGTGGTCAGCAAATTCTGGCCGGATGAATTCTCCAGCAACCGCCGCACCAGATAGGCCATGCCCGGCAGGGTATCGCCATACGGTACATAGACGCGCAACCGGTAACCCATTTTGACAATGGTCTGTTTGAGATGATCGGCCATGCCATGCAGCATCTGGAATTCAAACCGGTCGGGGCTGATTTTGTATTGCTCTGCCATGGCCATGGCGCAAGCCAGGCTGCGCGGATTGTGTCCGGCTACGGCTGTTTCGATGTGCGGATAATTTTCAAACAGGATTTGCAAGCATTTTTCATAATGAATGTCGGTTTCATCTTTATGTTGCCATACCGGGCAGGGCCAGCCGTTTTGTTTTGCAATAACGGTTTCATAATCCCAGTAGGCACCGCGCACCAGTCGTACAGTCACTGGCGTGCCGCGATTTTTTGCCCAGTTGATCAATGTCTGCAAGTCATCAACGGTGTCACGCAAATAGGCTTGCAGGGCAATGCCGGCATCAGGCCAGTTGCGAAATTCCTTTTCCATAAGAAGTTCACGAAAACATTGCAGCACAATGTGCTTGTAATCGTATTGTTCCATGTCGATGGTGACGAAAGCGCCGCGTTTTTTTGCCAGCTGAAAAATTGGCCGTAATTTTTCAGCTATGGCCAGGCGGCTGCCGGCGGGATCGGCGGTGGTGATTTGTGAATGCAGCGAAGACAGTTTGATGGAAACATTCAGCCGTGGTGAAACGCGGCCGTGGTGGTTGTCGAGCAGATCATGCTGAGTCCAGTGCGTGAGCGGTTCGTCCAGCGCATTCATCATGGTCAGATAATCGTGCTGATAGGTTTCACATTCGCTCTCGCACAGACTGGCCTCGCCAAGCAAGTCCAGCGAAAAGTTCATTTGTCGATGACGTAAACCGCTGACAGTGGCAAGCGCCTGATGCAAGCGGCTGCCGCCCATGAAACGGCGTGACAATATGCGCAAGGCATGGCGCACAGTCGGTGCTGCAATGTGTGCAGCCCATAGATTGTCGGAATGTTTCAGGCTCCAGGCAGCAAATTGCGGCAGTTCCAGCTGGCCGAAATATTCCTGAAGATGCTGCGCCAGTTGCTGGTCATCATTGAGAACGGGCAGGGTGTCAATAAAACGCAGAGCCTGAATGCGAAAGGTTTCATCGCTGATGAGACGGTAAATTAAATCGTCCAGCCAGCCACTGTTTTTTTGCTGGCCGATGCATGCGGACAGTTGCTGGCCAAAAACAGTTATGCGGTCTTCAGGTGACATACCGGGACATTTGTCATCTTGTAGGGAATGCTGGAATACAGTGTGTGATTTTTGCAGTGGGTGTGGTGTTGTTGCCGTGAGTAAACAATTTTCTTGTTACGTTACTCAATGAATTCCAGACCCATGCCATCCGGATCATGGCGTACCACCTTTGCCCGGTTAACCGGCGGTTCTTCGCCATCGCCAAGCTGGTTTTTCAGTCGCACTTTTACTTCGGTGCCAACAGCAGGCAGCTTGACTTCGTCAATCACCAGAAACAGCCCCCCGTCACTGATGTTTTTGGTGCGTACAATTTGCGGTGCTGCGCCAGGCAGGGTGAGTTCGATTTCAACAACCAGTCCGATACGCAGGTGGCGACGCAGTTCGCTGCTGGAGAGTTTGCTCATGGGGTGTCTTCATTTGTTGAAGGTGGACGGTGTTCTGAATATAGCCAGCAATCTGCAATTTGCACAGCCGATACGCATCCGGGCCGCCGCCAAAGCAAATGGCGCGGTTGTTTTCAGGCGGGCGCTGTATAAAAATTCGTGCAGTTTTACAACCGGATCAGGGAGACATCATGTTCGCAGGGATCAGCAAGATTTTATATCCGCCATCCTGTTTGCTGTGCGGTGCGGCCACAAGCCACGGCTTGTGTGCCGATTGTGCGGCGGAATTGCCCGGGAATCACTGCGCCTGTACCCGTTGTGCCTTGCCGCTGTTTGATACCGAACAGGGTATGTGTGGCCGTTGCCTGAAAAAAGCGCCGGTCTATGATGGTGCGTGGAGTCCTTTTGTTTATGCGCAGCCGATTGAGTGGATGATTGCACGGCTCAAATTCAATGCCCGGTTGCGGCTGGCAAATGTGCTGGCGGATTTGATGTTGCAGCGACTGCCGGTGCCGGCGGCAAAACCCGATTGCATCATGCCGGTTCCCTTGCACAACCAGCGCTTGCGGCAAAGAGGTTTTAACCAGTCTGTGGAACTGGCAAAACCGCTGGCGCGTGCCCTGAATGTGCCGCTGGACGTCAGCAGTTGCCGGCGGTTGCGGGCAACGCCGCCGCAAACCGGCATGAGTGCCTTGCAGCGTCGCCGCAATCTGCGCGGTGCTTTCGATTTTCAGAACCGGCGGTGTTACCGTTATGTGGTGTTGTTTGATGATGTTATGACTACCGGTGCCACACTCAATGAACTGGCGGGCCTGCTCAAGCGTAACGGGGTGCAGCGGGTGGATGTCTGGAGTCTGGCGCGGGCGCAGCGCAACAACAAAAAACAGGATTGATACAGTGGAGGTGCCGGTGTTCTGCGCTGGTAGCACAGCTCAGGAGTCAATACATTCGATACCCGCCGGCAGTCGGGTGGAAGCCGTAAAAAAAGAATAAATGAGCGGCATTCCATTGCCGCGTGACCGGAAGGTAATCAGATAACGATAACGTTTGCTGCGGTCAGACCTTTATCACTTGTAGTGATAGTAAAGCTGACGCTCTGACCTTCTTTCAGGGTCTTGAATCCGTCGCCGGTAATAGCGCGGAAATGCACAAATACGTCAGGGCCATTTTTCTGCTGAAGAAAACCATAGCCTTTCTTTTCGTTGAACCATTTAACGGTTCCTGTAACCTGCTCAGACATGTAAACCTCGAAAAATAATAAGTAACGCCAACAATGGCCGCGCCACTATATCAAAACTCTACCTCAAGTACGCAATGATTTTTTAGGGTGCGGTACCTGCCCAGTAGTCTATTGCAATGCCCGCAAATACCGTCAAACCAAACCAGTTATTGTTAAGAAAGGCGCGCAGACATTGTTGCGGCTGGCGCTGGCGTATCAAAAAATGCTGGTAGACAAGAAATCCGCTGGCAACTGCGAGGCCCAGCCAGTAATACATTCCCAGTTCGGCCTGACGGCCAATCAGCCATAAATCCAGCAGCAATAATGCCTCGATTATGCCAATGATCAGCCGGTCATTTTCGCCGAACAGAATGGCCGTGGATTTGACACCGATTTTCAGATCTTCGTCACGATCCGCCATGGCGTAGAGCGTGTCATAGGCGGTGGCCCAGAGTACGGTGGCCATGAACAACAGCCAGGTAAGAGAAGTGAATTCATTGGCCTGCGCCGTGAACGCCATCGGTACCGACCAGCCAAACGCCGCACCCAGATGCACCTGCGGTAAATAATGATACCGTTTCATGAACGGATAACTGACGGCCAGCGCCAGCCCGGCAACCGATAACCAGATAGTGAGTGTGTTCATCAGCAGCACCAGGCCAAAGGCGGTGAGCGACAACATGGCAAACACGGTCACGGCTTCTTTGGTGGAAATTTTCTTCGCGGCCAGTGGCCGGTTTTTAGTGCGCGCCACATGCGGGTCGAATTCGCGGTCGGCGAAATCATTGATGGCGCAGCCGGCCGAGCGCATCAGAAACACGCCGGCGATGAAGACCAGCAACACGGTTGTATCCGGTATGCCTTCGGCGGCAATCCACAGTGCCCACAGGGTTGGCCAGAGCAGCAATAAAATGCCGATGGGGCGATCAAGACGAATCAGCAGGGCGTAGAGTTTCAGGCGTTCGATAATGGGCATTGAATTCAGGTTTGGTAAACAGTTGGCGAGGCCGTATATTACGATGGAAGCGGCAAGTAGCAAGGGTGAAGTGGCAGGTAAAAGCCGGTCGGATCCTTGCTACTTGCCACTTCGCCCTTGCTACTAATCACCTGATGAGCTCACAACAACATGAAAAAATACGATTACGATTTAA
>JAUPMA010000102.1 GCA_030836935.1 Pseudomonadota bacterium
ACATTTAGGGTAATTGGAATTCATGACCATCACTGTCAAATTTTTCGCTTCGTTACGTGAGCGTGTCGGCAAGGGCGAAGCCAGCCTCACTTCTGCCCGCAGCGTGAGTCTGTATGACATCTGGCAGCAAACCGCCAATATCCCCATGCCCGATAACACCCTGTGCGCGGTCAACATGGAATATGTCGACCGCAATCATGTTGCACAGGATGGCGATGAAGTCGCCTTTTTTCCGCCGGTAACCGGAGGCTGACATGGCTGTTGAAATTCGCCCGCAAGCCTTCGATCCATGGCAGACCATGCAGCACTACCAGCAACAACACATTGCGCCCGGCAAACATGGCGCCTGCGCCAGTTTTATCGGCAGCATGCGTGATTTCAACGAAGGTGATGATGTACAGGTCATGACGCTGGAACATTATCCCGGCATGACGGAAAAATATCTGGAAAAAATTTGCGCGGAAGCAAAGAGTCGTTGGGACATTATTGATTGCCTGATTATTCACCGTGTGGGTGACATGCAGCCCAATGATCCCATCGTGCTCACCGCTGTCTGGTCGGCACATCGCGGTGCAGCATTTGAAGCCTGCCGTTATTTGATGGAAGAACTGAAATCGCGCGCGCCATTCTGGAAAAAGGAAACGCTGCAACAAGGCGAGCGCTGGGTGGAGCATAACACGCCCTTGTAGGAGCGGGCCATGCCCGCGAAAAAGCTTGAAAAGCCTGAGTCCGCAAATGAACGCAAATAAACGCAAATGACAAGAAAAAGCTTTTGCCTTATTTGCGTTCATTAGCGTTTATTTGCGGAAATCTTTTATAAAGAAGTCGCGGGCATGGCCCGCTCCTACGCGTCAGTGCACGCCAGATACGCCGCTTCCATATTCGGTGCATTATGTTTCTGCATGAATTGCTGCGGTGTACCGGTAAACTGAATTACGCCCTGGTGCAGCACCGCCATGCGATCGGCAATTTCTTCCACATCAGCCAGCATGTGCGAGGAGAAAAATAAGGTTTTTCCCCGGCTTTTCAATTCCAGTATTTGCTGTTTGACGCGGGCGCGTGCTCGCGGATCCAGCCCGCTCATGGGCTCATCCAGAATCAGCACATCGCGGTTGCTCAAAAAGCACGACGCCAAACCGATTTTCTGCGTCATGCCCTTGGATAATTCGCGCACGGATTTATCCAGTGCCGATACATCCAGATCCAGCAAACGCAACATTTTTTCTGCAACATGCGGGCTAAATGGCTGGCCATGAATGGCTGCCATATATTGCAAAAAATCTTTCGCCTTCAGGTAATACGGCGGCACAAAACGATCGGGCAAATAAGCCAGCCGGCTGCGCGAGGAAACAATGCGGTTGGAAACGCCGAAGAATTCGCAGTGACCGCTTTTAATGGCAATGAGATCGAGCATGGATTTGATCAGCGTGGATTTGCCGGCGCCGTTCTCACCCACCAGCCCGAAACATTCGCCGGTGCTGATTTGCAAATCAGCGTTTTTGACGATGGGTGTTTTGCCGTAGTGAACGCAAAGTTGCTGGCAGGAAATAGCGTGCATGCAAATCTCTTGGATATTTTGAATGAGTATACCGCACAAAAAAAAAGAGCCTGCAAGGCAGGCTCTTTTTTATAAAGCATGAAAATTAAAGCACGCGGGCAGCCAATCCGCAGTCGGTATTCTGCGCAGCGACATCATAATTGGGTGCGGCTACACACGCGGCCTGGGCACCACCTGCCGTGGCTGCTCTTATGCTGCCGGAATTGGTGAGGCCGTCATCAATTTTGCGATCCAGTTCGGCCACTATGCCCACCGGTATCTGGTCACCGGTTAATAACTCGGCTGCATTTTGTCCAGCATTTGCAGTCGCCATATTATCAAAAGTCAGGAGCATACCCTGGCCAAAACCATTATTGGGGCAGGTAACGATCGGGCAGTTAAAGTTGGAAACAGCGGCAGCCCCGTTATAGGAGCCGGACAAGAATCCCGCCGCCGAGAGATGCACCCAGGCAAAGCCGCGTTCGGCATTGCTGTTAACCGTTCCGCCTGAGTCACCAACCTGTGCCGCTGTTACACCGGCAATCTGGGTGTTGGCATTGATCATGTCGCCGGGAATGGCGCGATACCGGTCCTGAAACGCAAACCAGGCCGCTGTTATGCCATCCATCTTGTTGTTCAGTGAACGCACCTTGGCCGAATTGATCATTTCCTGCCCCTTGAGCACGCCACCGAGCAGCAGACCAATAATCACCATCACAATGGCAATTTCAATCAGGGTGAAACCGGACTGGTGTTTTTTCATGTGTCTGTTCATCTTCTAGGGCTCCAGAATATTTTGGGTAAAGCGCGTTGGCGTTTTGAATAATTAGGAAATGTGTATAGATCAAAAAAATACGAATTGCCTGCCTGGGCGGTAATTCACATTAACTTTTTTCTTTATAGCCTTGATTGGCAAGCGGTTCTTCACCTGTTCGGGGGCCAATATTGGCCGTATATCTCATCGGGGCAATGACCTGTAGGTGCGCCTGATGGCGCACCTACAGGTCATCCAGCCGCTGCTGCAAAAACCGCAGTTCATACGGATCGGTAATATTGCCGTTTTGCAGCAGGCCGCCGATCAGCACCCGCAGTGTTTCCTTCTCGCCCATCTCCTCCAGCACAACCAGGCGAATGTCTTTCGCCCAGTACGGCACGTCGTCACCGGCATGGGTGGCCAGGGTGTC
>JAUPMA010000103.1 GCA_030836935.1 Pseudomonadota bacterium
TCATGTTGTTCACAATCCTGTTGAACAACACGAACAGCAATAAAAAGAAAACAATCCAGCCAACTATGGTCAACCAGGCACTGACACCGCGACTAATGGAACCGTTTTGTTTATATCGGGAAGTCATGCGGCGCCTGTCACTCCTGCTCTGCCAGCCATGCGGCAATTTCATCAATCATCAACAACGTAGCCTGCCGGTCACTGAATAAATGATCGGCACCGGGAATTTGCACCACGCGACCCGGCCCCTGCGTCAGCGCCTCAATCTCATCTGCTGCATCAGGCATAACCAGCGCATCGGTTTCGGCGCGTATCGCCAGCAGCGGTTTTTTGTAGCCTGCCATAATCTGCGGCATATTAAAATTGCGCACATCGGTTATAAATTGCGGCTTTACCGGATACTGCACACCCGCCACATTGATACAGGCATCCTGCCCTGCTTCCAGTTGCGACAACACCGGACCGAAATGATGCAACACATGCATCGGCTGGCTGGGTGAAGCCAGGGTAACCACCGTCTTGCAGGATGCCAGTTCACAAGACGCCACCAGCGCTGCCGTACCACCCATACTGTGGCCAAGCAATGCCACGGGTGGTTGATAATGTTGCTGCAAATAATTCGCCGCCTGCCCGATATCGGCCACCATGCTGCTGAAATTGGTATCCGCAAATTCACCTTCACTGCCACCCAGTCCCGTGAAATCAAAACGCAGCACGCCATAACCATATTGCGCCAGACCGCGCGCAACCCGTGCCGTGGTGAGTGTTTCCTTGGTGCAGGTAAAACAATGGCTCAACACCAGATAAGCACGTGGTGTGATGTTTTGCGGCAAATCCAGACGGGCATCCAGCAGGCAATCTTGCGAGCCGGTGAAAGCAACTTTCTCGCTGTTAACAGGGTAATTCATAATAAAGCAGCAAGTGTAAAGGTTAAAAAAGTTGAAAAAATCCTGACAGCCTGTTGAAAAACCATCTGCGTTGCCGCTACGGTGTTAAAAACGGGCAAAAAATGCTCATTTACTCTGTGTAGACTCCGCTTTTTCGCCCGTTTTTACCTTGCATCGGCGGCCTCGAAAACGTTTTTCAACAAGCTGCTAAATCAGAAGATTGGGGTGCTTTTCAACAAGCGGCCAGCTACAACCAGTCAATCAGAACAAGTCCCAGGCTCACGCGGCGCATTTTCTTATCATAATCAATAAGACTTTCACCATAGCCATTAAAATATTGCAGCATGCCTTTTAGTCTCCCCTCAAACGGGAAAACAACATTGAACTCAACACTGCCCCTGTTGATATCCGTATCAAGATTGTTTCGCACAACCATGGCATACATGTGCGTTTCGCGTTTATGATAAACCCGGAATTCAGCCTTGCCCGCATACTCTTCAATATCCGGATTATCATCGTCATCCGCGTTTTCGCTGATTCGGATCCAGGGCATGAACATCATTGCCCAGCGATCGTATTCCAGGCCAAACCGCACAAACACGCGATTCCAGCTGCGTGACAATAACTCACTCTGGCCATTCGACTCATGAGTAATCCCCACATCAACAAAGCGATTGGTGAATTCGAATAGTTCCCATCCTGTCTTACAGGAAATCCACAACTCCGGCTTGTAATCGGTTTCCCTGAATGCCGCAGACAAATCGTTGTTATAAAGCTGCCAGAAGGTCTTCTGGGTATAACCAAACCAGACATCCATTCCCTCACCAAGAATTTTGTCTGAAATCTTGACGCGGGTACTGATCTGGTATTTGACCTCAAGCTTCTCCAGCGCTGGCTGGTTTAATGCCAAAAAGGGTTCTTCGTTGGTTTTATTGGCGTAGGCAACCGGCATGAAATAAATGGGTTCATAAGGTGACAGAGTGAATGTCTCGCGATTCCTCAAATACTCGAACCGTTCCCTTGGCAAAAGCGCATCAAGCGATTTCCTTTTTGGATAATCCTGCCTGGAAAGTTCGTCATAACATTGAAGCCGCACCTTTTCGTCCGGAATGTCTGCGCAGGAAATTTGTTCTGCGTAAACCGGATGGATCACCAGGCATGACAGTATTATCAGTTTCTTTGTATTCATAAAATCAGAATTATTCCGCCAGCAATTTCATCAACCCGGCTTCATCCAGAATTTTCACACCTAACTGTTCCGCTTTTTCCGCTTTGGAACCCGGGCTGTCACCAACAACCAGATAACTGGTTTTTGCTGACACACTACCCGCCACTTTACCGCCACGCGCCTGTAATGCCGCCCTGGCTTCGTCTCGTGTCATTCCAGTGAGTGTACCGGTGATGACAAATGTAAGCCCGGCGAGGGATTGATTCTGTTCATTGGCCTGCTGGTCCGGCCAGTGAATGCCAGCTGTGCGCAGCCGCTGAATGATTTGCCGGTTGTGCGGCTCGTGAAAGAAATGAAACACATGTCTGGCCACTACCGGTCCAACATCAGGCACAGTTTGCAAATCTTCTTCGCTGGCATCCTGCAACTTCTCCAGCGATCCAAAATGTTTCGCCAGTGCCAGCGCAGTGGCTTCGCCCACTTCACGCACACCCAGCGCATAAATAAAACGGCTCAGTGTAACGGTCTTGCTTTTGTCCAGAGCGGCCAGCAAATTACTCGCTGATTTTTCGCCCATGCGTTCCAGCGAGGCAATGTCATTTAATTGCAAACGATACAAATCATCAACATGTTCAATGCGTTTTTCATCCACCAGCTGTTCAACCAGCTTGTCACCCAGGCCTTCAATATCCATGGCCTTGCGCGAAGCAAAATGCTTGATGGATTCCTTGCGTTGCGCCGCGCAATATAACCCGCCGCTGCAACGCGCAATGGCTTCACCTTCCTCGCGCACCACATCCGATCCGCACACCGGACAGTGTGCAGGCAAAACAATTTTATTCGCATGTAACTGGCGGCTGCCCGGCACCACGCTCACCACTTCGGGAATCACATCACCGGCACGGCGAATAATCACACGATCACCGACGCGAATTTCCTTGCGCTCCACTTCATCCATGTTATGCAGTGTGGCATTACTCACTGTCACGCCACCAACAAACACCGGTTCCAGCCGCGCAACCGGTGTCAAGGCACCGGTGCGACCCACCTGAAATTCAATCGCATTCACTGTGGTGATTTCTTCCTGCGCCGGAAACTTATGCGCCACGGCCCAGCGCGGCGCTTTCGCCACAAAACCGAGTTCCTTTTGCCAATCGAGGCGATTCACCTTGTACACAACACCATCAATGTCATACGGCAATGCAATGCGTTTTTGGCCCATGGTGTTGAAATAATCAAGACAACCTTTCACGCCTTTCACAACACTGCGCTCCTTGCACAGCGGCAAACCCCATTGTGACAATTGATTCAGAACATCGCTGTGAGTTGTGAATTTTCCCATACTGTCTGCATTGCCCACCGCATAACAATACATCGCCAGCGAACGGCTGGCAGTGATACGCGGATCCAGCTGGCGCAGGGAACCGGCTGCGGCATTACGCGGATTGGCAAATTCTTTTTCGTTTTTTTCGCGTGCCCGTTGATTGAGTAATTCAAACCCGGCTTTGGGCATGAACACTTCACCACGCACATCCAGTTTGACTGGCCAGTCTTCGCCCATGAGATGCAGAGGAATGGAATGAATGGTGCGAATGTTTTGCGTTATGTCTTCGCCGGTGACGCCATCACCGCGCGTGCCGGCGCGCGCCAGCATGCCGTTTTCATAAATCAGACTGACCGCCAGACCATCGAGCTTTGGCTCGGCAGCGAATTCAATTTCAGTATTTAAATCCAGTTTTGTTTGGGCACGCCGGTAAAAATCATTCAACTCATCATCACTGAAAACATTATCCAGCGACAACATCGGTACTTCATGTCTGATTTGTGAAAAGGCGGCCAGCGGTTGGTCGCCTATGCGCTGGGTGGGTGAATCGGGCGTGATAAGTTCAGGATATTGCAGTTCAAGCTGTTGCAATTCACGATACAGACGATCGTATTCGGCATCCGGAATTTCCGGTGCATCGAGCACGTAATATTGATAACTGTGGTGATTCAGCAGTTGACGCAGGCTGTGAATTCTGTCGGCAGGTTTCTGGCTTGGCATAAAAGCAATAGTCCACAAATGAACGCAAACACACGCCTATGAAAGCAAAAGATTTTTATTTATTTGCGTTCATTTGCGTGATGCACATGGATGTGCAAATGCCGGGAGCGCAGGATGCGCAGGAGCGGCGCATTTGCGGAAATTTTTTCTTTTATCAGTCGCGGACATGATCCGCTTTCTGCAAGTATCATTATTTCGGTTTCGGCTTTTCCTTGCCACTTGAAACTTGCCTCCTTGCTACTTATCAGCATACTGTTTGGCTTTGGCGCGCAAACCCAGTGTGTATTTTTCATCCAGCAATTTGCGGTCCGCTTTGCATACCTGCACACCCAGCATGCTGGCCAGGTTGTGTGCACACACCAGCATTTCATCCA
>JAUPMA010000104.1 GCA_030836935.1 Pseudomonadota bacterium
GAAGAATTGCTGCAACTGGAACAGTCATTCAAATATCTGGCCAAGACCCTCAAGGCCAGCGAAAAACAGCGTGATCAGGCGCAAAGCATGATGTTGCAGCAGGCAAAACTGGCGAGTATCGGCGAAATGGCCGCAGGCATAGGCCATGAAATCAACAATCCGCTGAACAATATTCTTTCCTATGTAAAATTGATTGAACGTGATCTGCCGGAATCGGATACGCAACTGCGCCATGATCTGGAAGGTTTGCGGGACGAAGCCCTGCGCGCAGGCCGCATTGTAAAGGGTGTGCTCAATTTTGCCCGGCAGTTACCTTTGGAATTCAGCCGCTTTGATCTGAAACAATGGTTGCAGGATTGTATTGAACTGGTGGCTTCCGAAGCACGGAAACGTTACGTTTCCGTAAAAATAATGCGCGTACCGCAGATGGAACTGTCCGGTGACCGCAATCAGTTGCAGCAGGTTATGGTTAATCTGCTGATGAATGCCATTCAGGCCAGCGATCCGCAGGATGTTGTGGAAATTTTTGCAACCCGGCTGGACAGAAAGCAGGTGCGAATCATTGTGTCCGATCAGGGCAAGGGGATAGACGAAAAAAACCGGGCGAAAATATTTGATCCGTTTTTTACCACCAAAGCCATCGGTGAAGGCAGCGGCCTTGGATTATCAATCAGTCTTGGCATTGTGCAATATCATAATGGATTGCTTACACTGGAAAACAATCACAAAGGCGGTGTGGATGCCATCATCACATTGCCACTGGACAGAGCGACAAATGAAAAAAACTAGACGCGTACATTTTATTGATGATGATGCCACGGCAGGTGATTTGTTTCGCCGCTTCAGCCGCGAAAAAGATTATGCGCCGGTTATATTCCGTGATCCGGTCAGGGCGCTGGAGGATATCCGTCTGCATGGCAGTGATCTGGTCATAACCGACCTCAGCATGCCGGGCTTGTCCGGGCTGGATTTGTTGCAGGCCATTCGCCAGACCAATATCGAATTACCGGTCATCATGATAACCGGATTTTCCACTGAAGATAACGCCATACGAGCATTGCGCCTGGGTGCTGCAGACTTTCTGAAAAAACCGTTTGATATGGATGCCTTGCTGGCGCTGATAGACAAAAAACTCAACACCGCTCAACAAAGAAAAGAAGAAATTGCCAGCCGTCCGCGAATGGAAAACCGGCGCAACCAGCATGGCATGATTGGCAACGCGGCCTCAATCCGGAAAATTTTTGACATTATTGACCGCATTGCTGACATTCGATGCAATGTAATTATTGAAGGCGAATCCGGCACTGGCAAGGAGCTGGTGGCGCACGCCATACACCATCACAGTTTATTTGCCGACAAACCCTTTATCGTTATTGACTGCGGTTCATTAACCGACACCTTGCTGGAATCAGAATTGTTCGGCCACGAAAAAGGTGCATTCACCGGCGCCAGCCAGAGCAAATCCGGTTTGCTGGAAGTGGCCAGCGGCGGCAGCGTATTTCTCGATGAAATCTGCAACATTTCAGATGCCATGCAAATGAAACTGATGCGCGCCGTACAGTCGCAGCAGATTACCCGCGTTGGCGGCGTACAACCCATCAATATAGATGTGCGTTTTATTGCCGCCACCAACCGCAATATCGAAGAAATGATTGCCGCCAGACAGTTTCGCCACGATCTGTATCATCGCCTCAATGTGGTTTCAATCAGAATGCCGCCCCTGCGTGAACGCAGGGAAGATATCGAACCATTGCTGAAACATTTTGTTGATGAATTTTCCAGACGCTATAACCGCAAGGCCATCGGCTTTGATGACAGCTCCATGCATTGGCTGAAAAATTACAGTTGGCCCGGCAATATCCGCGAATTGAGAAATCTGGTCGAGCGTTCAATTGCTCTCGCCGACAATGCGGTGCTGCATGTGGAACAGGGATTGATTCAGACAGATACTCACGGCGGACTGGATGCGGATAATCCAACACTGGAACAACTGGAAAAACGCTACATCCTGAAAATTCTTGAACAATGCCATGGCAATCGTGAACAGACCGCCAGCATTCTCGGCATCAACAAATCAACCTTGTGGCGCAAGATGCAGGGGTGGCAATAATTACGAGTGGCAAGTTGCAAGTTTAAAGTGGCAAGGAAAAGATTTTCCTTCACACTTTCTACTTGCAACTTATTCCCCAAATAACTCCTCTTCACTCATTTCATCATCTGCCTTGGGCACATTGCCATCTTTCACCAGATAATTGCGGCGTTGCAGCCAGGCTTCGCGCAAAAATACATAAGGATCAAGCGCGGCTTCGTCCAGAATCTTTTCGGATTTAAGCAGTTTGGCGCGAGTATCAATGGCATCGAGTATGGTCATGTTCCAGGCCTGCGATTCAGGCCGGCGTGGCGGCGGCGGAAACCCGTTTTCCAGTTCACGGATCTGTAAATCAAAATAATAGCTGTCCGTTGCCAGCCCGCCGGTATCGCGAATGGTACTGGGGCCAAGAAAGGGCAACATGAAATACGGTCCTGGCGCCACACCCCATGCACCAAGCGTCTGGCCAAAATCCTCATTATGTTTTTCCAGGCCGATATCACTGGCCCAGTCTATAAAACCGAAAAGCCCAAGGCTGCTGTTGATAACAAAGCGTCCGCTATCGGCCAGCATCTGGCCGGGCTTGAGTTGCAACAGGTCATTCACGATGACAATGATGTCGTCCAGATTGCTGAAAAAATTATTGATGCCTTTTTGCACCGGATCGGGCGTGACCTTGTCGTAACCTTTTGCGACAGGCTTGAGCAGATATTGGTCGAAGGTATCGTTGAAATTGTAGACAGCGCGGTTATAACGCTCGAGCGGATCATTGGGATCGGCCGGATGATCGAGGGTGGCACAGCCATGCAAAACCGTAATAATCAGTAACAGCAGAAAACGTCGAACCATCTGTATTGTTTTATTGAAATGTCGAGGCGGCAAGGCTACAACAGAACACGCCTGAGTGGAATCTTCATCCGGGATTAACTGGCCTATACTTTCAAAAACAGATTTATCACGGAGCCTATCGTGTTTTATTACAGCGCACGCATTATCAAAATGGCAGGATTGCTGCTGGATTTTCTGTTACTGACACTGTTGCTGTATCTGTGGTCATGGTTGCCGGCCAAATTACAGGGGCGGTTCTATTTCCGCATGTTTCGTGTCTGGTGCAATGCCTTTGTGCGGGTGCTGGATGTCAACCTCAAGCTGCACCAGAAAAACCTGCAACCCATACCCAAGCAATACATTCTCATCGCCAATCACCCGTCAGCCTTTGAAGACATAGGCATACCGGCCCTGTTTGAAGTCTATTCACTGGCAAAAATAGAAGTGCGCGACTGGTGGATAGTTGGCCGCATTTCTGTTGCCGCTGGCACCTTGTTTGTAAAACGCGAAGATCGCGAATCACGCCGTGCGGCCGGCGAAAACATAATTCATGAACTCAACAAAGGTAAAAATATTGCGCTGTATCCCGAAGGCGGCTGCAAGGGCAAACGTATTTTTGAATCGTTTCGCTATGGCGCATTTGATGTGGCCATGCAAACCGGCATTCCTATATTACCGGTGTTTTTGCATTATGAAGCGCAGGATGACTTTGAATGGCGTGCGCCGCACACCCTGATCAACAAGTTGCTGCATTTTCTGAATACTCAAAACAGTACCGCCAATTATTATGTATTCGATGCCATCGACCCGAAACGTTTTACCAGCAAGGAAGAATTTACCGATTACACCTGGCATCTCTACAAAAAATGGCAAGAAAAATATCTTGAATAATGACAGATGTAACAACCATCAATAATGCCGATGCGCTGCTGGTGTTCAGAATTGGCCCGGTGTTGTGCTGTGCGCCGGCACTGGCCATTGAGGCGGTGATAATGCCGCCAATCATACATAAACCGCCGGGTAATGATCACAACCATCCCGGCGTGTTTCGTCACACCAGTGGCATGGTCAGTGTGGTGGACTTGCGCCAGCGATTTGGTGTCGATGAAAAAGACCGGGCTGCACCGGGACGCATGGTAGTGGTGGAAATTTCCGGAGGCCATGGCGGATTTCTGGTTGATGAAATCATTGACGTCATGCAATGGCCGCAACAGGGCTGGGGCGCCTTGCCCGCACTGGTGCCGCGCGAAGTTTTCAAACGCACTCTGCTGCTTAACAATCACATTCATTTGTATGCCGATTTCGAAGATTTGTTCAAATTCCGCGAAAGCGGTTATTTGCGCGCGCATATCGCCGCGCTGGTTGAAAAACATAAACAAACTGGCGAAAAAAATAAAGCACCTGAAACACCGCTGACACAAGCTGTGAGTTCGCAATCACCCGCTGAATTGCAGATAACGCAGCCAGATCCGACAAAAGCAACCAGCAATACTGTTGTAACTGAAACCAGGCCGGTGCAGACGCCATGGACGAATACATCGCCAGAACGCAGAGCAGCCACTGCCAGCCATAAAAAACCGGAATCAGATTTGAAACCCATGCCATCGGCAACAGCAAACCTGCGTCGGCATGACGATGTAATACCCGGGCTACAAATTAAAATTCCTGCATTCATTGCGCCATCAATTGAAATGCCGGCGACAGTTAACGGCAACAACAAAGTATCTGAACGGAATGAAAAGCCGCCAATGGAACAACATGCCAGGGTGGATGCCGCGTCTGGAAAATTAATAATAGTTGCTTTGGCAATAGCCATGTTGGCGATCATTTCTCTAGTGGTGACGAGTTTCAACAAACCGGAAATAAAAACCGCCGATCAGCCGGAACCAGTCACAAGCCAAGCCGAACAGACACCCGACGTGGTTGAAACCAAACCAGATCAGGATTATCAGGCAAGCATTACACAGGATGCCGATGGCATAGTCATTACCATTGATACAGCATCTGAAGATTTACTGAAACCGCAACCGGCCAATGAGCCAACAAATGAAAAGCAGCCAGCAGCATCGCCGATTGTCGCGCCAACTTCAGCGCCTGAAGAAAAAACCATTGTTCACATTGTGGTAAAAGGCGATACCCTCTGGGCCATAGCCAACCGCTATGTGCGCGATCCATGGCGCTACCCCGAACTGGCAAAATTATCCAATATCAAAAATCCGCATCGCATTTATCCCGGTAACAGGGTAAAAATCATTATGCGCACCGCGGCCAAAACAGAACCTGTTGAATCTCGTATTAACTCAAAATAAACATGATTGCAGGGTGGATAAGCGTAGCGCATCTGCCCTACCTGCCTAAACAAGATTTGTCAGATGATAGTGGTTGAAAATAGGGAACCTGAACGTGTCAGATGTAACAAATCATCCGCATATTGGTGTGGCTGTATTAATCCAGCGCGACAACAGATTATTGCTGTCTCGCCGCTCCAACATGCCGCAACAAAATCACTGGCAATGTGCCGGCGGTTATTTGCGTTTGGCGAAGATATTTTCCAATGTGCACAACGCTGTGCTCAAGAAACCGGGCTAC
>JAUPMA010000105.1 GCA_030836935.1 Pseudomonadota bacterium
ACGAGCTACAACGCCGATTTTTTAAACTCCAGCGTTTGTCCCAGAATGTCATAGCGCCGGTTAGGGCCATCACTCAGGTACACATAACTGGCTGGTATCTGGGTGGAAAGGCCCAGCAAATTAAGTGCCGTCTCGCCCGCCACCTCAATGCGCCAGTTGAACTTGCGGGCATAGGCACGGGCTACCTGATCAATATCCGGGCTTAGCTCCTTACCCAACAGCTCACTGTAGCCGGGGTAGTCATACAGCCCTCTGGCAACCCGGCGAATCTTGCCCTGCCCGGCCAGCTCCGAAAGCAGGCTATCGGCCTGCTGGCGGCTATAACGGCCCAGCAGATCACTTGATGAGAACGCCCACCCCCTGCCGTGGCCAGCAATGAAGTAAAAGCATGATTCAGATAGGTTTTTCATTTATATGAAGCCAGATTTAATCCAGAAAAAAGATAGCATTTTTCTGGATTGTCAGCCAGTTCATGGCCCCATATTTTCATATTTAGTTCGCAAATTGACGGTGGCGATGGAGGAAGTGGTGATGAGTCAGCTCTCTGACTTCGGATATTGGCCGAACAGTGTCATCGCAGTCATTGGCACAACAGATCAGATATAACCGGTACAGCCGTCAGTTTGAACCAGCGCCTGCACTCAGACAGATTTACAAAGAAACAGTAATAACTTTTAAAGAACCATCGACATGTACACAAATTGACTTAAAAATTATTAATATTAATTAAATCAATATGTTACAAGTATTATTGGCGGAAGGGGTGGGATTTGAACCCACGGAGGTATTACTACCTCGCCGGTTTTCAAGACCGGTGCTTTCAACCGCTCAGCCACCCTTCCGGAATGCACGGTTTTTGCGAGGGGCGCAGAATACCCGAAAAGCCCTTGCAAAACCAGTATTCACCCACACATAGAAAACGGCTGAAAGTTGCCAGCCAAAATCTTCGTGGTATTCTTAATGCCACTTAACCAACTGATCGATACAGAAAAAATATGAGTAATCAGAACATTTCATTTACCGCTACCCAGGCTTCGGTTCTCAGTACCAGCAAGGTACTGAAGAATACCTATGCGCTGCTGTCGATGACACTGTTGTTCAGTGCCGTCATGGCTGGCGTATCCGTTGCCATGAACCCTCCCCAGTTTACCGGTATCGTAACTTCCCTGATCGCCATGGCTCTGCTGTGGTTTGTTTTACCCAAGACGGCCAATTCCTCCAAAGGCCTGTATGTCGTATTCGCTGTCACCGGCCTGCTGGGTTTCGGCCTCGGCCCTATCCTTAATGCTTATCTGCATACCGGCAATGGTGGCCAGATCATCATGACCGCACTGGGCGGCACCGGCATTATCTTCCTTGCGCTGTCAGCCTACGCCCTCACCACCCGCCGCGATTTCAGCTTCATGGGCGGCATGTTGATGGTCGGCATGATTGTTATCCTGATTGCGGCGCTCGCCAACATCTTCCTGGAAATGCCGGCCCTGTCGCTGACCATTTCGGCGGTGGTAATCCTGCTGATGAGCGGTTTCATCCTGTATGACACCAGCCGCATCATTCACGGTGGCGAAACCAACTACATCATGGCAACTGTTTCGCTGTACCTGAGCATTTACAATATTTTCGTCAGCCTGCTGCAGATTCTGGGTATTTTCGGCAACGACGACTGATCGTTTTGCAATCACATCCAGCAAACCCCGGTTTACCGGGGTTTGTTTTTTTAACGCATTTGAAAAGGCAAGCATCATGGAACTGTGGATGAAAATCGGCTCGGCATTGCTGCTCGGCACCATGCTGGTATTTTTGCTGCCACGCGCCAAACACATGCTGCAAAACAGCCCCAAGGCTGGTGAAGGTGACTGGAAAGCTGTGCTGATACCTCTGGCGCTGCTGGTTCTGTTTATCCTGTTTCTGATCACCATGATTCAATCATGAATAACAGCTGAATTCAACAGGCCATATCGCAAGCAGGCTAGCAGTTACATATAGGACTTGCGGTTGCGGGATTCCGGTTCATCAGTTAAAAATCCGTTCAACTCCTGTTATCCTAGCGCGCCTCACAAACCGTTCCAGCTTCAGGAAAACAAACAATGTCAGCACCCGGCAACCTGCCCGAAATCGACGGCCTGCGCGTTAACACGGCGTTACGCTTTTACCACGAAATATTGGGTCTGGATGCCCTGCACTACGGACTGTGGAAAAACGACCCCTTCAATATGGAAGGCCTGAAAACAGCACAGGAACGCTACACCGACCACTTGCTGAGTTATTTTCCGGCCAACGTAAAAGTGGTACTGGATGCAGGGGCCGGTACCGGCGCCACGTCCGAAAAACTGAAATCCAGGGGTTATGATGTTGAAGCCCTGTCACCCGATCCCTACCAGAAATACCTGTTCGAGAAAAATCGCAGTGTGCATTTTCATCTGGCGAAATTCCAGGATTTTTCACCCAAGAAAAAATATGATCTGGTGCTGATGAGTGAATCCTGCCAGTACATTCCGATGGACGGATTATTTACCAACGTCAAGCGCTGCGCGCCCGGTGGTTATCTGCTGATCAATGATTATTTCATTACCCGCCCCGACAACACTCCCATGTCAAAAAGCGGACATAACATGGATGTATTTTTCCGCAAAGCGCGCGAACACGGTTTTGAAATCATTAAAGAAGAAGATATTACTGATCAGGCTGCTGTGAGCCTTGATCTCGCCAAAAACTGGGTCGATCGTTATGTGTTACCCAGCATTGATCTGGTGACGTACTCATTCCGCCACAAGCATCCGAAATTATTTGCCATATTGCGCTGGCTGCTGCGCGGAAAAATCAGGAAATTCAACGACGATTTGATGTTGCTGGATTCAAGTCATTTCAAACGGGTGAAGCGTTACAAGATTTTGCTGTTCAGGGTACCGCAATAAGATTGCTGTGTTCATCCACCAAAACCGGCAACAGGCCATCGCCTGTTTTTACGGCATACGCATCTGCCAGCCAGTAACCGCATACCGCAATCAATTCATCATTCAGATATAACAGTGGAATACGTTCACGTTGCCAGGGCGGAATGGATTGCTGTTGCAGCAGATTTTTCAGGGTGCGCGTATGCTTCTGCCCTACCGGTTTTATTTTTTCACCGCCCTGACGAAATCTGACGCACAGGTTTTTACCTGCAATCTCCGGATTCAAGCCGCCATTTTTTACCATTTGAAAAATCAGGTTCTGCTGCAACGCCGGGATCCGCAAAGGCTGCCTGCCATCCCAGAAAAATTCCTGCGTCGCATCATGTGACTGCGCTTTCAGCAAATACAACTTTTTGCAATAACGATG
>JAUPMA010000106.1 GCA_030836935.1 Pseudomonadota bacterium
CAAAATACCCAGATCGCCGTCAATGTAGGTGATGCTGCTTTCACAGCTGGCTGTAGACACAAAACCGGGATCGAAGGCCAGCAGTCCTTTTTTGTTATGCAGGGGAGATATTTCCAGCGCTGATGGGCCGGCCGTACCGTGACGCAGGGCCAGTTCGATGCTATCGCCGTTTTTGTTGCTGAGGGTGTTGGTATATGGCATGACGAATACCCGAAATGATAAGTGGTTCGAGTATAGAACAAGGCAGTCAAAACTTGTCTGGCTTCGAAGCGATCGTACATAACTTGCTTCGTCGTTCCTTAATCCGTACTTTCATCCGGTTAACTTGCGGTGCCAGCAGTGATAAAGTTGTCTTTTATATTGCTTCGCTTGCGCCAGCCCGGGTTATATAACGTGTCTTCCGATCAGGTATCCAGTGTTCATGGTTACACATTGAATGGCAATCGCTATCTCAATGTCAGTAACCGGTGCAATCTTTACTGCCATTTTTGCCCGCGCATGGACAATGAATGGAATGTGAAAGGTTATGAACTCAATCTTAAGGGTGAGCCAAGCGCCGAAGAATTGATTGCCGCAGCGGGCAATCCGCAAGCGTTTGGAGAAATTGTTTTTTGCGGTCTGGGTGAACCAACTATCCGGTTGCAGACAATTATTGAGACAGGCAAGACGCTGCGCAGCCTGGGCGCCAGAATCCGGTTGAATACCAATGGCCTGGGCAATCAATATCACGGTCGCGACATTACGCCTGAACTCAGGGGCGCTGTGGATGTGATGTCGATTTCACTGAATGCGCAGGATGCGGCTACCTATGAAAAACACTGCCTGCCACGCAAACCGGATTCTTATCCTGCGATGCTGGACTTTGTGTGTTGCGCAAAACGGCAGGGATTTGAAATTTCGTTAACAGCTGTAGCGGGACTGGAGGGCGTGGATATGGCCGCCTGCGAACAGATTGCCCGCGATCTGGGTGTGGGATTCCGGGGCAGAACCCTGAACGATGTCGGCTAGTTCCTGCAAGGCCGTAAAATTTAACGGCAGGTTGCGGCAAACCGGTTGCGTCCACGGCAGGGTGACAAATCGACTTCAGCGTCGGTTGTGTTTGCGGGTGGCGTTTTCACTTCGACAGCGGCCAGTGCCGGGGTAATGACGGACGTAACGGGTTTTTCCGCTGCGGTTTCCTGTTGTGCCGCCAGCGCCTGTTGCTGTTGCAGGGCCTTGGCATCAGCCAGCTGTTTTTGCATCAGTATGCGTTTGATGCGTGCCTGTTCAGCTGTTCTGGCGTCGGCTTTTTGTTGCGCCAATTTTTTATCGGCTTCAGCCTGCTGTTTTTTACGTGCCAGTTCATCCGCCTGTTTTTGCCGGATGGTTTTTTCAACCTGTGCCAGCTCGTTTTCCGAACCGGGAATATTGTCGGCAACCGCTTTGCGCAGGTAACGTGATGCCACATTGAGTTCCTGTGTGACACCGCTGCCGGTAGCGTACATCTGGCCGAGTAACAGCATGGCTTCGCCGTCACCGGATTGTGCATCCTTATGCACTTGCATGAGCCAGGAACGATCCGCCTTGCTCCGGGTCCCGACTATATCCAGATACGTCAGGCGGCGGCTCGCGGGCTTGTATGACTGGTTTGCCGCCTGTGTGTACCAGGTGCGGGCTGCTTCAGGATCTTGCGCAATCCCATTGCCGGTTTCATACATCATGGCGAGGTTGTACTGGGCCGGGGCATGGCCTTTTTGCGCCATGGTTTGCTGGAACCTGAAAATGCTGGTTGTGGTGTCCTCGGCCGCCTGTACTGGCGAAAACAGCGTCAGGCTCAATACAAGCCAGAGCGTCAGATAGGTTTTTTCATTTAAGTGCGGCATGAGCCACGATTTCCTGTTCGGTTAACGTATCGGTTGTCGCTGCAAATCCTGTGCCGACCTGGAGGTATATAAGATAAATCTTATATACAGAAATAATATCTGATTCAGTTATTCGGGCAACACCAGTTGTCTGAATACTATATGAATGTTTTCTTATGTGAATCGCCTGTTTGAGTCAGCCAATGGCTTCAATTGGCCGCTTACCTGCCAGATGCTAATATCCACCTGCTTTTTTAACCCGTACAGGATCTCTTTGAAATGTCATACAACAAAATCCAGGTTCCCGCCCAGGGCAAGAAAATAACTGCCAATGCCGATTGTTCCATCAATGTGCCGGAAAATCCGATCATCCCTTACATCGAAGGGGATGGCATTGGTGTGGATATATCGCCTGTGATGATCAAGGTCGTGGATGCGGCTGTCAGCAAAGCCTATGGTGGTCAGCGCAAGATTGCCTGGATGGAAATTTATGCCGGCGAAAAATCGACCAGGGTGTATGGCGAAAATGTCTGGCTGCCGGAGGAAACGCTGGCCGCCGTGAGGGATTTTGTTGTTTCAATCAAGGGGCCCCTGACTACGCCGGTAGGTGGAGGTATCCGCTCACTCAACGTCACCTTGCGCCAGGAACTGGACTTGTACGTGTGCCTGCGCCCGGTGCGTTATTTTGAGGGTACGCCCAGCCCGCTGAAAGAACCTGAAAAAACCGACATGGTGATTTTCCGTGAGAATGCCGAGGATATATATGCCGGGATTGAATGGGCGGCAGGCAGTCCCGAAGTCAAAAAGGTCATTGAGTTCCTGACCAGGGAAATGGGCGTGAAAAAAATCCGCTTCCCGGCCACTTCCGGTATCGGCATCAAACCGGTGTCGGCCGAGGGCACCAAACGTCTGGTGCGCAAAGCCATTCAATACGCCATCGACAACAATCGCAGCTCGGTGACACTGGTGCATAAAGGCAACATCATGAAGTTCACCGAGGGAGCCTTCAAAAGCTGGGGCTATGAACTGGCCAGGGAAGAATTTGGTGCGACGGAAATCGACAAGGGTCCATGGTGCCGGTTCAGGAACCCCAAAACCGGCAAGGAAATTGTTGTCAAGGATGTGATTGCCGATGCTTTCCTGCAACAAATCCTCTTGCGCCCCGAGGAATACAGTGTGATTGCTACGCTGAATCTGAACGGAGACTACATATCGGATGCGCTGGCGGCACAGGTGGGCGGCATTGGCATTGCGCCGGGTGCCAATATGTCGGACAGCGTGGCCATGTTCGAGGCGACACACGGTACGGCTCCCAAATATGCCGGTCAGGACAAGGTGAATCCCGGTTCCATTATTTTGTCTGCTGAAATGATGCTGCGCCACATGGGCTGGGTTGAAGCGGCTGACCTGATCATCAGGGGCCTGTCGGGTGCGATTAACGGCAAGACCGTTACATACGATCTGGCACGGCTGATGGATAAGCCAACGGAAGTCAGTTGTTCCGGTTTTGGTGATGCAATTATTGCCAAGATGTAATTTGTTTGTGATAACCGGCTCAATACTTAAACAGAAAATGCAACAACCATGTTCTACACTAGAGACAAGGCATGAGTGACCGGCAATCAGACCAGGATCATGAAGGTGGTCTGGCGGTTGAACAGGCCAGACCCAAGCTCAAGCAGCCCCGCAAGTTCAAGGTGATCTTGCTGAACGACGATTACACCCCAATGGAATTTGTCGTGCAGATTCTGATTCGTTTTTTTTCCATGAATCTGGAACGGGCGACTAAAGTCATGTTAACCGTACACACGAATGGCAAGGCAATTTGTGGCGAATACAGCTATGAAATTGCAGAAACCAAAGTGGAGCAGGTTAATGACTACGCCAGAAAACATCAGCATCCGTTGCTGTGCCTGATGGAAGAAGCCTGAGACGTCTTTTTTGTTTAATTATCACATGAGGCAGTGCCATGTTAAGTAAGGAGCTTGAAGCATCATTAAACATTGCGTTTAGTGTTGCCCGGAGCAAGCGGCATGAATACATTACGGTTGAGCATCTGTTGCTGGCATTGCTGGATAATTCCAGCGCCAATACTGTATTGAAAGCCTGTGGTGCTGATCTGCAGCGCCTCAAAAAAGAATTGACCGAATTTCTCGAAGAAAACACACCGGTATTTAACGAAAATACCACGGCTGAAGTGCAACCAACGCTTGGTTTTCAGCGGGTTTTGCAG
>JAUPMA010000107.1 GCA_030836935.1 Pseudomonadota bacterium
ATACGGTTACGCTGTATGTGATGGCGAGTAAATGTGAAGGTGTTGAAAACGCGGGATGGCAATGGTTTGACTGGCAGCACTTGCCACAGCCATTGTTTTTACCCATGCAACTGCTGGCCACGCAACACAAAAACTGGTTGCGCAACGTCATGAATAATGTAATAAATTAATTGGCAGCGTAGGTTGGTCTGAGGCATGAATCCAAACCTGCTGCACTATACCCACGATGATCTCGATAATCTATGCTCCACAGCAATCATCGTCTAAAATAAAATCCGTACCACGCAGGGAGCACGCCATGACCAGCAAGAAGACCAAGTCGCTGATACCACCTGAGCGCATCGAAGGCCTCATTCTGTTGATTCGCGATCAGAAAGTGATGATTGATGCTGATCTTGCGCAGCTCTACGATGTCGAGACCCGCGTGCTGGTACAAGCCGTTAAACGCAACCGGCAACGATTCCCTGATGATTTTATGTTTCAGCTCACAGCAGAGGAGTTCGCTGCTTTGAGATCACAAACTGTGATCTCAAACGCTGGCCGTGGTGGTCGCCGCACATCGCCCTATGCGTTCACCGAACAGGGTGTTGCCATGTTGTCGTCGGTATTAAATAGCCCACATGCCGTTGCTGTTAACATCCAGATCATGCGCACTTTCGTGCGCGTGCGTGAACTGGCCATAAATCATAACGAACTGGCCAAACAGCTCAATGCACTGGAAGCCAAAACCACTGCCATGTCGCTGCGACACGATGCCTTCGCACGCAACACCCGCGTGCAACTCAAGCAAGTGTTCGATGCCATTCGCCAATTGATGACGCCGCCAGAGCCTAAAAAGAAACGGCCTATCGGGTTTGTGACTGACAACAAGGACGAATAGCGCAGCAGCTAAATATACAGACTTGATTATTTGAATATCGTGTCCGACCCTATTTGCTCCCGCACTGGAAGCCAAAACTACCGTTATCTCGCTGCGACACGACGCCTTCGCGTGCAACTCAATCGGGTGTTCGATGCCATCCGCCAATTGAGACGCTGCCAGAGCCTAAAAAGAAAGGACCTATCGGTTTTGTGACTGACGACCAGTACGAATACCCCGGGTGGGAATCATGGTTGGAATCATCGAGTCTGAACCTTTGATTCCTTGGCGCACCCTTATTCTTATCCTTGACAATAAGTATTTTAAGGGTAGACTTATCCTTATTGTTTATTGATAAGGGGATTAATCATGCAAAAAATTGAAGTTGATGACAACGTCTACCAGTTTCTCGAAAGCAAAGTCCAAGGGTTTGGTGATTCACCAAACATCGTTCTAAGGCGGCTCCTTGGCATTGGAACTCCGAAATTGCAAGCGTCGAAACCTGTTGCGACTAAATCACCCAGTGCTGGATCAAAAAGAGGTAAAGCTCCGAAAGCAAATCTTCAAGACTTAGTTCGCATCGGTAGCCTTTCAGAAGGGCAAGTTCTCTACCTTCATGACTACCGTGGTACCAAGATCAGCGGTGTACAGGCATATATCCGTGGCAACGACCTAGAGTGCGAAGGGAAAATGCAGTCAATGTCAGCCCTTGCCCGCGATCACATGAAAAACCAAGGTTACGATAACGACTCATACCGAGGCCCTGAACACTGGTTCACAGCACAGGGGCGAAGTATTAAAGATCTTTGGGACGAATACTTGAAGGAGTTCCCTAAATAATGCCCAACCCAGCAGTCGAGAGGGACTGCACATAAGCGCACAGCCCCTCATTATTACGTAGACTATTTAGGAATAGCGATGAAGAACGATGACCTTTATCAACTTCCTCCCCTGAAACGTACTTGGCTTGATGATATCGTCAAAGTCTTTTTGAAACAGCCAAACGGTATAGCCGAGATTGACGCTATTGTTACTGCACTACTTAAAACAGACCGTGATTTGGGCAGCGAAGGCGAGTCAACGGTTACAAGGACTATCAATAATTTCTGTATCAATGCTGGAGATGCTGAAGAAAAGGCTAAACATCCAATTTTTCTGCGCATTGGTCCAGCGCAGTATCGCCTTCTGACATTTCCGAATTCACCCGACCTAGTTGAAATTCAAAATATTGAGTTTTCTGATCATGCGTATCAGCGCGTCTGGGTATTCTTTGTGGAACACGCAAAAAAGAATCCTAAGTGGTCAACGCTTGGTAAACGCCAGCGGTTGGAGGCGTTTGCACGCAATCTGAAAAACAATGAGCAGTTGCAGAATTTTCTGAAAGCTTACGAAGGGGAGGGACTTGAAGATATATGAAACAACAGGTTGAAATATCAGGTGAGTGGACGGCCTTCCTCATGTACCTATGTATCAACGCGGGTAAGGCGTGGGGGCATGGACTTGCGGGGGCCACCGTGGCTGAGCAGTTGTGTGGGAATTTAGGTGTGCCTTACGAAAGGGCTGCGATTGTGCGTTCTCTGAATGAATTAGAATTCGGGCCGATGACATTGACAGTCGATTATCGAGAAATAAATGAGCTCACAAAATTCGCAATGTGGTGCCGCGAAGAGGTGGGGTATGAGTTGTTTCGTTTCATAAATGATGACAAGGTTTTGGGTCGCCTAAATAAAGACCGAATTCACCACCTAACTGAGGGTCTCTGGAAATGGCGCGAGAGATTGCTAGACCATGCGTATTACGTACCCAATGGATGTCGCGGAAGCAACACTGACTAAAAATATGTTGTGAAGAATTAAGAGGGTCGTGACAAATGATAATTATTTCATTTTGAAATGGCTTCAGCTCCCATACTCAATTAACCTGCGATAAATAAACGCCACCAGTTCCGGTTCCAGCAATTTACTGACGCTTCGAAAAGTTTCTGCAACCTGCACACAATCAACAATGCCATTGGGCACCATAATCGGTGTCATGGTCTGAAAAGGTGTGGTTTCACCATCATCAATCCGGTCATGGCTGTATCCGTGCGCTTCGCTCCAGCTCAGCAGGTGTTCGTTACCGGTTTTGTCGTAGCTGAACTGGAATGCGGTGATCTGTCCGTGGGCATTTAGCCATACAAAAAGATCGTGGGTCGGGTCGCTGAACCAGCGCTTGATAGAGTGCTGGTTTGCAGTGTCGGACTGGCGGCAGGGGTGGGGAGTGAGCATAGGGGTGTTGAGGGTGTCTGGCCGGGGTTTTTTGAACTATAAAGTTACTCAATATAAGAACCAATCCATACCGGATGTTATATGGGCCAAAATTATCAAGTGAGCATGCAGGCGTTGTGGGACAGTGCCATGCTGGACGCAGGCAGCGCGGCCTGGGTCGAAAGTCTGTATGAAGCCTTTTTGCGCAATCCCAATGATGTTGATGTGCGCTGGCGCGAGTATTTCGCCACTCTGCCCAGGGTTAATGGCGTAACCGCCGATGTGCCGCATAGTGAAATTCAGGCTTACTTCCGCCAGTTAACCGAACGCAGTGGCGGTTTGCATACCGGTCCGGCGGTGAAGGCGGCGAATGTTAATCAGGATTATGAGCGCAAGCAGGTAAAGGTGTTGCAGTTCATCAACGCGCACCGTTTTCGCGGTCATCAAATTGCCTATCTCGATCCCTTGCAGCGCCGGCCGCCGCCGGTCATTGAAGAGCTCGATCCGAATTTTCATGGCTTTACCGAAGCCGATATGGACACGGTGTTCAGCACCGGTTCGCTGTTTGGCCCCAAAGAAGCCACCCTGCGCGAAATTCACGCCATAGTTCGCCAGACCTATTGCGGCACCATTGGCTGCGAATACATGCACATAACCGAAACCGAGGAAAAACGCTGGATTCAGCAGCGCATGGAATCGGTACGTGGCCAGGCTGATTTGAATACGGAGCAGAAAATCCGTGTGCTGAAACAGCTGATTGCAGCCGAAGGCCTGGAGCAATATCTGCACACCAAATATGTGGGCCAGAAACGTTTTTCGCTGGAAGGCGGCGAAATGCTGATTGCAATACTCGATGAAATTATTCAGCGCGCCGGCAGCCACAACATGAAAGAAGTGGTGATCGGCATGGCGCATCGCGGCCGGTTGAATGTGCTGGTGAACATCATGGGTAAAAAACCCGCCGATTTGTTCATGGAATTTGAAGGCAAGAAAAAAATAAATCCCGACAAGGCCGGTGATGTGAAATATCACATGGGCTTTTCATCCGATGTGCAGGGGCCGAAAGGGCCGGTGCATCTGGCACTGGCGTTTAATCCGTCGCATCTGGAAATTGTGGGGCCGGTTGTCGAAGGCTCGGTGCGCGCGCGGCAGGATCGCCGGAACGACAGCAAGGGTAATGATGTGTTGCCGGTGGTGATTCATGGTGATGCCGCATTTGCCGGCCAGGGCGTGGTAATGGAAACACTGCAAATGGCACAAACCCGTGGTTATTCCACCAAGGGCACGGTGCACATTGTTATCAATAACCAGATTGGTTTTACCACCAGCAATATTCAGGATAACCGCACCGCCTATTACTGCACCGATGTGGCCAAAATGGTGAACGCGCCAATATTGCACGTGTGCGGTGATGATCCCGAAGCCTGCATGATGGTGACGGAAATGGCGCTGGATTACCGAATGATGTTCAAGAAAGATGTGGTGATTGACATGGTGTGTTACCGCCGCCATGGTCATAACGAAGCGGATGAGCCTTCGGCGACACAGCCGATGATGTACAAAAAAATCCGCGCGTTGCCGACCACGCGCATCAGTTATGCCGAAAAATTAATTAACAGCGGTTTGCTTAACAGACAACAAAACGAGAAATTTTGTGAAGATTATCGCACCGAACTCGATGCCGGTCATTGTGTAGTGCCTAACTTGCTCGATAGCAGCAAAGTGAAACATGATTTTCAGGTGAGCTGGCAGAAATTCGAGAATTCCAAATTAAGCGATCCGGCTGTTACATCCGTTGATGTAAAAACAGTACGTGAACTCTCGGCAAAACTTGAAGTGTTGCCGCAGAATTTTGAACAGCATTCGCGGCTGGAAAAAATCATGAGTGACCGTCACAAAATGGCAGCCGGCGCCTTACCCATTGATTGGGGTTACGCTGAAACCATGGCGTATGCGACATTGTTGAATGAAGGCTATGCGATTCGTTTGTCCGGGCAGGATTCCGGGCGCGGCACCTTCTTTCATCGCCATGCCGTGTGGCACAACCAGATTGATGGTAACAGTTATGTGCCCTTGCGTAATCTGAAAGATGGCCAGCCGAATTTTCTGGTGATTGATTCGTTTTTGTCGGAAGAAGCGGTGCTGGCATTTGAATACGGTTATGCCACCGCCGATCCCGACACGCTGGTGTTGTGGGAAGCGCAATTTGGCGATTTCGCCAATGGCGCGCAGGTGGTGATAGACCAGTTCATCAGCGCCGGTGAACAAAAATGGAATCGTTTGTGTCATCTGGTGATGTTGTTGCCGCATGGGTTTGAAGGCCAGGGCGCGGAACATTCTTCCGCGCGGCCGGAACGTTATTTGCAACTTTGTGCGCAACACAATATGCAAGTGTGCATGCCGAGTACGCCGGCACAGATATTTCATCTGTTGCGCCGCCAGATGATTCGCCCGGTGCGCAAGCCGCTGATTGTGATGACGCCAAAGAGTTTGCTGCGCCATCGTCTGGCGGTAAACAGTCTCGAAGAAATTACCCAGGGAGAATTCCGGCCAGTATTACCGGAGCTGGACGCACTGGATAGCAAAAAAGTGAACCGTGTAGTTCTGTGCTGCGGCAAGGTGTTTTACGATTTGCTGGAAAAACGCCGAACCTCAGAAAAAAATGACACCGCCATTATTCGCATTGAAGAGCTGTATCCGTTTCCGGCGGCGCAGCTGAATCAGGCTATGAAAATTTATACAAAGTGCGAAAAGGTTATCTGGTGCCAGGAAGAACCGAAAAACCAGGGCGCCTGGGATTTCATGGAACCACGGCTTGCCGCCAAACTGGAACATCCATGCAAAGTGGAATATGCAGGCCGCCCGCCTTCTGCGGCACCTGCGGTGGGTTCACCACTGGTTCATGCCTTGCAGCAAAAAACACTGGTGGCTGAAGCTTTAGATATTGCATTAGAGAGCTAAGAAGATCCAGATAAGTCAAAGTAACTATGGGTGTAGGGCGGATAAGCGCAGCGCATCCGCCGATTACTCTGGTGGATGCGTTACGCTTATCCACCCTACCAGACTGGTGGCGGATGCATTAAGTATAGCTTTGGATAATTAAAAAATTTGACACAGAGACACAGAGACACAGAGAACAAATAAATATTAAACTAGTATGAATTTATCGGACCAACACGGAAATCATTAACATAGCTCTGTGCCTCAGTGTCTCTGTGTCAAAATCATCAACAAGAGTAAAAATACATGACGACAGAAATCAAAGTTCCCGCATTGCCCGAATCCGTTGCCGATGCACTGGTTGCAGCCTGGCACAAAAAATCCGGTGATGCAGTGAAGCGCGGCGAATCACTGGTGGATGTTGAAACCGATAAAGTGGTACTGGAAGTACCGGCGCCGGCCGATGGTGTTATGGGTGAAATTTTTCAGCCGCAGGGTTCAACCGTTGTGTCGCATCAATTGCTGGCGAACATGCAAGCCGGTTCTGCGCCAGCCACGGCAGGTGCTGCAACTGTATCGGTTGCCAAAGCGGATGCAAATGTGGTGATTGCACCAGCTGCGCAAAAACTGATGGATGAACATCAAATATCCGCGGCACAAATCAGCGGCAGTGGCCGCGGTGGCCGCATTCTGAAAGAAGATGTATTGGCGCATATTGAAGCAGGTAGCAAGCCTGCTTTTAAACCACAATCAACAACCGAGGCCGCCATGACGAAACCTGTCACCAGTACGCCAGCCATGAATGTAGCGGCCAATGAAATAACTGCAACAGATAACAGTGGTCGCATCGAAAAACGTGTGCCCATGACGCGCTTGCGTGCACGCATTGCCGAGCGTCTGGTTGAAGCGCAACACACGGCGGCGATTCTCACCACGTTCAATGAAGTGAATATGCAGCCGGTAATGGAGTTGCGCAAAAAATATCAGGAAAAATTTGAAAAACAATATGGCGTCAAACTGGGATTCATGTCGTTTTTTGTCAAGGCCGCAATCGAGGCACTGAAAAAATTCCCGGCTGTGAATGCGTCCATTGATGGCAACGATATTGTGTATCACGGTTATTTCGATATTGGTGTTGCCGTGTCATCACCACGCGGTCTGGTGGTGCCGGTATTGCGCAATGCCGATCAAATGAATCTTGCCGAAATTGAAAAAGCCATTGCCGGCTTTGGTGAAAAAGCCAGAAGCAACACATTGGCAATTGAAGACATCACCGGCGGCACATTTACATTATCCAATGGCGGCGTATTTGGTTCACTGTTATCCACGCCCATTCTTAATCCGCCGCAAAGCGGTATTTTGGGCATGCATAAAATTCAGGATCGCCCGGTGGTGGAAAATGGTGCCATTGTGGCGCGGCCAATGATGTATCTGGCGCTGTCTTACGATCATCGCATTATTGATGGCAGCGAAGCGGTGCGGTTTCTCGTCACGATCAAAGAGTGTCTTGAAGATCCGGCACGGATGATTATCGGTGTTTGATATTTGAGATGGGTAGGGTGGGCACCGCCCACCGATCAGATGGTGGGTGATGCCCACCCTACAACTGAGATGTGTCGAATGATTGATAAATATGACGTAGTGATTCTGGGCGCAGGCCCGGCCGGTTATGTCGCCGCGATTCGTTGCGCGCAACTCGGATTGAATACCGCCTGTGTTGATAACTGGCTGGATGCAAACAGCAAACCGGTTCTGGGCGGCACCTGCCTGAATGTTGGCTGCATTCCTTCCAAATCATTACTGGAATCATCCGAATTATTTGCTCACTGCCAGCATGGATTAGATGAACACGGCATCAGTCTTGGCAAGGTGAGCCTTGACTTGACTACCATGATGTCGCGCAAGGAAAAGGTCGTCAGTGATTTGACCAAAGGTATTGAAGCGTTGTTCAAGGCCAACAAGGTGAACTGGATTCAGGGACGCGGTCGCTTGCTGGTAAATAAAAATGTGGAAGTTACCAGTCATGATGGCAAGGTGAGCAATGTGGCGGCGAACAATGTGATTATTGCCACCGGTTCTTCACCCATCAATATTTCTGCGGCGCCATGCGATGGTGACATGATTGTTAATTCAACCGGCGCACTTGCATTTACCGGAGTACCAAAACGTTTGGGCGTGATCGGCGCCGGCGTCATTGGACTGGAGCTGGGCAGTGTCTGGAAACGCCTGGGCGCAGACGTGGTGATGATTGAAGCACAGGAAGAATTTCTGGCCATCGCTGATGCGCAAATTGCCAGGGAAGCACAACGCGCATTAGGTAAACAGGGACTGGATATTCGTCTCGGTGCGCGATTGATGTCAGCTGAAATTCAAGGCAAGGAAAAATCGCGCAAGGTGGCGGTGAAATATAAAGATGCCAAAGGCGAACACAGTGAAACTTTCGATAAACTGATTGTTGCCGTTGGCCGCCAACCCAATTCGCATCGTGTTTTTGAATCGGCCACCCAGCTGGTAATGGATGAACGCGGTTTCATTCATGTAAATTCACGCTGCGAAACATCCATTCCCGGAGTGTACGCCATTGGCGATGTGGTGCGCGGGCCGATGCTGGCACATAAAGGCTCGGAAGAAGGCGTGATGGTGGCAGAACTGATTGCCGGCCATGCCGCAAAGGTGAATTACGATCTGGTGCCATCCGTGATTTACACCCAGCCGGAAATTGCCTGGGTGGGTAAAACCGAACAGCATTTGAAAACAGCGGGCGAGAATTATCGCACTGGATCATTTCCGTTTGTTGCCAGTGGCCGCGCCCGCGCTCTGGGCGACACCACCGGGCTGGTAAAAATTCTGGCGCATGAAAAAACCGATCGCATACTCGGTGTGCACATCATCGGCCCGCAGGCATCGGAACTGATTGCGCAGGCGGTGCTGGCCATGGAAATGGGCGCCAGCAGCGAGGATGTAGCGCTTACCATGTTTGCGCACCCGACACTCGCAGAATCCTTCCATGAAGCGGCGCTGGCGGTGCATGGCCGGGCGATTCATATTGCGCAGAAACGCAGCAGCAAATAATTTCTCCAACAAACTTTTCAGAATGCAAATGATCGCGCACAATGTGCGCTTTCATCCATCCAAAGCAGTAGTTGATTTCTACGGAGCAGCCGCATGAATCTTCACGAATACCAGGCCAAACATTTATTTGCCAAATATGGCATGCCAGTGCCCAACAACCGTGTGGTGAGTTCGGTGGGCGACGTGCAGGCCGCACTCAATTCCCTCAGCGGCAAACGCTGGGTGGTGAAAGCACAGGTACATGCCGGCGGCCGTGGCAAGGCGGGCGGTGTAAAGCTGGTGAATTCCGCAGATGAAGCCGCGCATGTAGTCGGCAAATTGCTGGGCACGCATCTCGTTACCTATCAGACCAACGCTAACGGCCAGCCTGTTAATCATGTGTTGCTGGAAGAAACCTGCGATATCGCACGCGAACTCTATGTCGGCGTGGTGATTGATCGCGCCACGCAGCGCGTGGTGATCATGGCCTCAACCGAAGGCGGTGTTGAAATTGAAAAAGTGGCCGCTGAAACACCGGAAAAAATTCTGCGCACCACAGTTGATCCCATGCTGGGGCTGATGCCTTATCAGTGCCGCAAGCTGGCATTCGGTTTGGGGTTGTCCGGCGATCAGATCAGTCAATTCACCAAACTGTTATCGGGTTTGGCCAAACTGTTTATCGAACGCGATTTGAGTCTGGTGGAAATCAATCCGCTGGTGGTCACCCAAGACGGAAAAATCTTGTGCCTCGATGGCAAAATCAATGTTGATGACAATGCCCTGTATCGCCAGCCCGAACTGATGGAAATGCGTGATGCCTCGCAGGAAGACGAACGCGAAAATCGCGCCAAGGAATGGGAGCTGAATTATATTGCACTCGATGGCAACATCGGCTGCATGGTGAATGGTGCCGGCCTCGCCATGGCGACCATGGACATGATCAAGCTGCACAACGGTGATCCGGCGAATTTTCTGGATGTTGGCGGCGGTGCAACAAAAGAGCGTGTGGCCGAAGCGTTCAAAATTATCTTGTCCGATACCAAAGTTAAAACCGTGCTGGTAAATATTTTTGGCGGCATTGTGCGTTGCGATCTGATTGCAGAAGGCATTATCGGCGCAGTACAGGAAGTGGGTGTCAGCATTC
>JAUPMA010000108.1 GCA_030836935.1 Pseudomonadota bacterium
CGAAACAACTTCGGCGTCCCATTCCGCGCCACTGTAAGCAACTCGCAGTGTACCATCAACGCGGATAAGCATGACGCGCACCGGTTGCCCGATATCCAGATTCTGCTCCTTGGCCGATTCGGGCCGGGTAATTCTGGATCGGCGCAAAATAATGGTTCCGGTTATACCCACCGCCGCGCATAAAGCAATTTGCAAAGGCAGAGGCAAATCAATCAATGCAGCAAGGCCGCCGGCACCCAGTGCAATGCCGAACACCAGCAGGTAAAATGTGCCTGTTGCCATTTCCGCGGCCAGCATCGCCAAAGCCAGCAAAAACCAGATGATGTAAGCGGCCATATTGTCTCCTCCTATAACGGGTTACGTTGCATTTCATTCATTCCGTGTTTGTAAATGAACCGGGCTTCGCGATACGTCGTGTATCCCGCTGCATCTGCAATCGGCGGTCACCTGTCCGTCTACCTAAAAATAATAAGCCAAATCAAATTGCACGAAATCATCATCAGCAATGGCATACAGCAGACTGGTGCTGTCGATGTTGCGGAATAATCTGGCTTCAACTGCCAGTTTCCAGTTGCTGCCGATCCGTCGACCGGCTTCAAAACTGATCAGTGTTTCGTTTGTTTCCCTGTCGATAATAAAGCCTAGCAGGGCATCGGTGGAAGCTTCATCATTGAGCGCCAGACGCAAGCCCATCATTACATCCTGTTCAAGGAATGTGGTGGCACTGTTGCCACGATTGTCGTAAAGATATTCGGCCACCCAGCCAATATCGGCTGTTGTGTCGAATAAACCAACAAACGTATATTCAAAACCGCCGGTGGCGGCGATAAAGTTTTCTGCCGCCCAGTTTCGGTGAATGAGTTCCAGTTTCCACAGCCATTCGTCTGTGGTGGCCTGCATATCAATTCCGGCCTGCTGCATTTGCACATAACGCGGTATCAGTGTGTTGCTGGCCGGATCATAGTAATTGACTGGATCAAATAATGGTTCGCGGCTGGTGCCGTCAAAGTACGATAGTCCGATGTCCCAGATATCCAGCGAAGTAAAAAAACGAATGGCGTAATCCATGTGCTGTGTTTCGTCAGCGGATTCGTAACTGCTTTGATCCGAGTTGGCAGGCAGGGTACGTGGACGGCCTTCAGTACCCGCAAAGGTTCGCTCGCGAAAATACGGCAATATAAATAAATCGATATTGCCCCAGTCCTGTTCAAATGTGGTTTGAATCATGGGCTGGCCAAGCTTGTCTTCGCCATCCATATTTTCAACAAAATCGGTTTGATTGATTACATCCACCAGATGCTGTGATTCGGTAACGCCCCAGAAAACCTTGCCGATGCCCGCCTTGATTTGCCAGCTTTTAAACTGGTTGCGCCAGATTAGTTCACGTATATCGCCATGTGCGCGTTCATCATCGTATTGATCCACGCGAAAAAATGGTGTGATGGTGATGCTTTGTTTTTCATCGTCCCAGGCATGATAGAACTCCGGTTCAATAGCCGGTGAAATATAATCATTATGCTGCTGGCTGGCAGATGTGGCCGGATCGCTGAAGAAATGCCGCCATTGTGCGGATACATTGCCTGACCATTCAGCAGTATGTGCGAGCGGCATGTAAACAGCGGTGATCACGAATAATATAGCGGCAATGCATGCTCTACGTTGTGTGTTTTTTGTGATCATTCCAGCCCCTTGAATTGCTCCAGCAGATTCACGTCATCCGGCATGACAGTTTTTTCATTATTTGATTCCGGATCATTCAGGAATCGCACAAACAGGTTCGTTATTTTGCATTCTCCAGGCTGTTGCGGTCAAAATCCCTTTCTGTGAAACCGTTTCTGAACTTGTAACTTTTCCATATCAGTATTGTTGATTTGCCTGTCTGGTGATTTTCCATCTGCATTTTTCCGGGCCGCCAGTATTGATTGAGATATTGCTGGTAATCACTGGATACCAGGGTTTTCAGCAAGTCATTCTTGCGATCATAAAACACGATTTTTTCCGGACGGTATTCTTTCTTGTTTATCCACACCAGCTGGCGTACATAACCAGAATTCTCATAAACCGGTGTGCGTTCAACTACATAACAGTCAATGCCGTTGAAATTCTCGTCGTTGAGATATTTGTAGGTGTATTTATCCAGCTCCTGTGACGCAATGTCTTCATAGGCAAATTCGCTGCCCATGAATGGTCCGGACTTGTTTTTGGATGCAATACGCTTGACGCGCTTGAGTTCGGGCAAATACAGCCATTGTTCATCAGCTTCCCGGGTATGGGAAAAAGTCAGAAAAGCTGTGCCCTTGACATCGGCCGGTTCGTCAAATACCGACAGGCCCTTGTCACCATCGCCTTTAACTTCCAGCGTCTTGACGCGCAGCTGGCGGGAACTGGTGTCGCCCTGTTTGTTGCGCAATTCCATAGTGAGGGTGGCGCTGGAGTCGATGAAGCCGCTGTCACGTTTATCGGCTTCAGTGGCAATCTCCAGTCCCATTTGTTCGGCAGTTTGTGGCCATGCAACCGGCGACATAAAAAACGCAAGACAGGCCAGAAAGATATTTCTCATGATTTTCATATATGTGTCTCCTCGTTGTGTGCCTGGGTTATTGACCGGTGATCAAACATCATCAGTAATGGTGGTAGCAGGAACAAATCCAGTAACAGGGCAATGGCAATGATCATGCTGTTCATGATCCCCATGCTGGAGTTGAGTTCAAATGCAGACAGCGATAACACCAGAAAACCCGCAATCAGAACGGCCGATGTTACCCACATGGCAACTCCGACATGACGAAATGCGTAACGCACCGCATCGTAATTATCCAGGTCATTCTCATGACGCGCGCGCATGTATTTGCTGATGAAGTGAATGGTGTCATCAACCACTATGCCAAGCGTCATGGCGGTAACAATAGACAGGGCCAGTCCAACTTCACCGACAAAAATTCCCCACAGGCCAAATGCCGTGGCGGCAGGCAGTATATTGGGAATCAGACTGATGAATCCATATTTGAATGAACGCAATGCAATGATCAGGGTGATAGAGATGAGTATCAGTGCAATACTGGTACCCTTGATCATTGATTTAATGTTGCGCATGCCAATGTGTGAAAACATGATGGTTGGACTGGTTCCATCTGTAACCATATTGGGCGCATTGGTCTTCAGCCAGGTCTGGGCGCGTTGCTCCAGTGCCAGAATATCGCTCGATGATACTGTAGTCAGGATGACACTCAGTCGCGTTCGTTGTTTTGCCACGTCAATCTGGTTATTGAGATCAAGCCCGTAAGGCAATGACATTTCATACAGAAGTAAATACTGGGCAGCAAGTTTGCTGTTTTGCGGCAGGGTGTACCAGGCCGGATCATCGCCGTGCATGTTTTTGTTCAGGCGCTTGAAAGTATCTGTAATGGTGGTGACGTGTATGGCTTCAGGTTGAGCGCGATACCAGTTGGCGAAGGCCTCAACCTGTTGCAGGAATTGCGGATCGCTGACATTTTCCGGTTTGCCACTGTCGAGTGAATAATCAATATTGTAGGTACCGGTGAGATGTTCGGTTGTGTAATCGGTTTCGGTGCGAAAATCTACGCTTTCATCAAAGTAATTAACAAAAACATCATTGAGTTCGTTGCGGGGAATCATGCCAACCAGGAAAATACTGGCGAGTGCAAACAGCGGCAAAATTCCGCGGCGTTTTTCAACCACAAAATCGCCGAGTTTGCGCATTGGGCTGGTGCCGGCAACAAAATGACTGGCTTTAACCGGCAGTATGGCCATGAGTGCCGGCAATAGGCTCATACTGAGAAAGAACGAAGCAACAACACCGAACGCAGAGATATTGCCAAGATCACGAAACGGCGGCGCATCGCTGGTGTTCATGCTCAGAAAACCTAGAACGGTTGTCAGGCTGCAAAGAAATACCGGCGTTGCATTGACGCGCATGCTTTCAACAATGGCATCGTGCCGGCTCATGCCTTTATGCATTTCCTGAAGGATTGTCACCAGTAAATGCACGCTGCTGCCTACTGCAACTGTAAGAATAATAATCGGTGCTGATGCTGATGGCGGAGTAAGTTTTATATCAAGCCATCCGGTGATGCCCATGGCTGCCAGAATGGAAAACAGCACGACCAGCACAGCCGTTATAGTGCTGCTCCATTCGCGCAGCAGCAAAAACATTACAATGATGATTGCTGCAAAGGCAGCTGGCACCAGTGTGCGTCCATCATGCATACTGGCTTCAGGAAAGGCATTGTTCATCATCACCATGCCGACCAGACGGATTTCAATATCCGGATATTTGTGCAACATTTCATCGCGCATTTTTCGGACAAATGTAACGACTTCCGGGGTTTCCTTCATCTGGTCAACACCGGGTAACTGAACAACAACATTCACGCCGGTGTAAGCCGCGTCCTCAGAAACCAGACGGTTGATCAGCATTGGTTCGGCAAGCGCGACTTTTTTGATCTGTTCCAGATCTTCTGTGCTGAGCGTTTCCGGATCCGGCACCAGATCATCCACAATCAGGTCATCTTCTTCGGCGCGTGTATGCTGGAAGTTGGTGACAGAATCCACGCGAATGGAATAGGGAATCTGCCAGCCCTGTTTGGTAATGTCGCGTACAGCAGCAAGCGTTCCGGTGGTGAATACCTTGCCATCTTTCGGTGTAATGACAAACATCACATTGTCATTTTTGGTGTAGGTGTTTTGCAGGTTTTCAAACGCCAGCAATTGCGGATTGTCTTCGCTGAAAAAAACCCGGTAATCATTGGTAAAAGCCAGTCGACCTGCGCCGGCAGCCAGTACGGCAATCAGTAACAAGGTTGCAATA